>NZ_JAPJQP010000012.1:0-7836 GCF_030825015.1 Mediterraneibacter sp.
GGTGAATCAGGGTGTTGCAGACCCACGCCTTACCACTTGGCTACTGCGCCTTATTATATATATACTGCACATCTCTCCTGATTATGCACAGTTTTATCATTCTTTACCATCTATGCTTTGATTGGTTTTGAATGATAAATGACCCCGACGGGAATCGAACCCGTGTTACCGCCGTGAAAGGGCGATGTCTTAACCGCTTGACCACGGGGCCATTGTTTTTAGATACTGCTGTAGCAGAACCGTTTTTAATATTATCATATAACTTTTATAATTGCAAGCTTTTTCTTACTTATTCTATAAAAAATTTCAACAAAATTTAAAATCCATTTTTTACAGCCTCAAAAAAACAGAGAAACTTATCAAAAAGGGACATGACCGAAATCATGCCCCTTTAGGTTTCAGCAGTTCACATTATCAAACTGAACGATTGAACCGTCGCTTTATTTTCTCTTCTTCACTCTGACTGCAGAAACTCCTGCAAACATTGCCGCTGCCATAAGCATCATCATGAACAATGCTGTAAACGGTGTCGCATCGCCTGTCTGCACAGCGCCCGGTCTCACTTCAGGAGTCTCCGGTGCTGCCGCCGCTTTGCCTTCTTTTGTCTTTGCTTTTACAGAAGCTGCCGCAGATTTATTTCCTGCTTTGTCAAACGCCGCAACTTCAATCTTGTACTCTGTATTCGGCGCCAGTTTTACAATCTCTGCTGTAAGAGCATCGCTGTTTACCGTACCGATTGTTTTTCCATTTACAAAGATTTCATATCCTGCAACTCCTACATTGTCTTTGGATGCTTTCCACTCGATCTTAACTGTCGTATCTGTTGTATCTGTTACTTTCAGATCAGACGGTGCTGACGGAGCTTCTTTATCCGGATTTTCCGGATCCGGGTTCTCCGGTTTTGTAACTAACGCTTTCTCTGCTTTTTCAAAAGCTGTTTTCAAGTCTGCATATTCCTCAGCAGAAACATTTGTCAGATCACGTTCAAGAAGCGCTTTCAGATTATCGTATGCTTCTTTATATGATTTATATGTCTCTTCTGTATATTTAGACTCGTCTTCCAACTGAATTCCTTCTATGTACGCTTTCAGTTCAGCTTCATTTGCTCTGAGAACAAGTCCTTTCACTGCCGCATCAAGATTCTTGATCGCATCTTTCATTTTCTCTTTGTCACCGCTGTTAAGCGCTTTTTCAGCTTCCGCTGTCTCTGCCGCTAAGTTCGCATAGCTGTCTTTTGTATAAGTATCTTTTTTCTCCTCATACGCTTTTGCCGAAGCGATCATCGCGCGAAGCTGTTCCTCTGTCTGATCCGGTTCTGTGATTGTTTTCAATCCTTCTTTTGCCGCCTTCATTTCCTGAAGCGCCTGTGCAAATTCATCCGGATGAGCCTTCGGTTCCCGATTGATCAAAGTATCCAATTCTGCTTTCTCTGCCACAAATTTATCCCAGGATTCTTTTGTGTATACTTCATACGGTTTCTGTGTTGCATCGATCAGATCCTGTGCAGACTCTGATTCCAGAATTGCCAGTTCCATATTTGTCGGATCATATACAAGCGCCGCTTTCGCCGCTTCCAGATCTGCAAGCACTTTTTCTACATCAGCAATCGATGTGTTCTCCACATTTTCTGCTGCCGCAGCCGCTTCAACTGCATTTAACGCAGTTTTGTACGGACGCCATGTTCTTGCCGTATAGTCTTTTGCATCTTCATCTTTCAGCGCATCTTTTAACGCTGCCTCAAGCAATGCTGCATCGCCTTTTAATTTTTCTTTATCGCCGTCTGCAACTTTCGCATTCTTGATTGCCTGAACTGCACGGTCTACACTTCCCTGACCTGCTCCGACGCTGTCGTTGATTGCTTTTCCAGTCTCAACAGCAGCCTTATATGCATCAGCGCTGTCTTTTGTCCACTTCGATGTATCAAGTGTTTTCGCTTCTTCGATCAATGCAGCCAATTCCGCTTTATCAACCGAAGTTGCGTCTGTTTTCGTGATGAACATTTCTGTAAGGCCGAGTTTTGTATTTTTCCACTCAATCTTAACATCAAGAAGAACTGTGTCTGCCGGAAGAACATATTCATTCACTGTCTGTGTCAACGTTCCGACTTTCTGCCATTTTTCTGCTTCCGCGAATGTTCTTACACTTACGTCTGCTTTTGAAATCGCGTCCGCTCTCTGAATGATCTTGATCATGTTGCGGTTATTGTCATCTGACACATGGTAAACAAGTGATCCGCTCTCTTCTGCCGGAATGAATGCTGTCGCAAGATTCATATCTGACAGATAAGAGAATCTTCCGTTCTGTGTATCAAGACATGAACTTTCATATGTCGGATCATTCTCGCTCGGAACATACGCTCCGCCATTGATCTCAAGCTCGCTGAAACGAACCCACTTATCAGAACCTACTTTTGTTCTTGTCACCTCAAATTTCAGGTAACGTGCATCTTTATTAATATCTTTCACTTCTTTTGTATTGTAAGAAGTTTCATGATTCGGAAGTACAGCGCCGATCTCATCTGTATTCTGCGCCTCTCCTTCATTCGGTCCATCCTGTGAACCAAGCGTCATAATCTCTGACCATGTCTCTCCGTCTGTAGAAACAGAGAATTTACCATGTCTGATAAAGTCATGTTCTCCATCCTGACAAACAGCCTTGAACGTATCAAAGTGAATGGTCTGTCCGAGATCATATACGAACCAAACACCTGCATTCTGAGATGTCTGATAAACAGCCTCTGTCGTTCTGTCTCCATCGAACGCTTTCTCAGGATCTGTAATCGTATAGTTACCACTCTGTGAATGCAGTGATTTCCCTTTAAACTCTACTGTATTTACAGTGAACTGTTTCAGGTTGAATGTTACATCATCATTTGTTTTGTTGATCAATCTGATGTATCTTGCATCTCCCGGTTTCTTTGCATCATATGCTGTCCACTCATATGCATTGAGAGACGTTTCAAGAGTAAGCTTATCTGCATTCTCCAAGTTCTTCTCGATTGCTTTAATCTCATGGATGCGGTCTAATTTCAACCCGATATACTGATCTTTCTTCAATGTAATATCATTCTTTGCTTCAATCTCAGCGCTTTCATCCAAAATGTTCGCTTTGTACTCTTTGTAAGCATCTACGTTTGTATAAACTTTCGAGTTGAACCATACTTTCGAGTCAACATCAAATTCTCTGATTGCAAACCAGTTTTTCTGCTCTTTATTTTGTTTAATCCGAACATACTGCGCCTGAATATTCTTATCGGATACGTCAACCTCAATCGTGCGTTTATTCTCAAACGTAGCAATCTTCTCCCATGTATTCCCATCGTTCGACCACTCGAGATCACAGTTCGTCATGTAATCTGCATGTGTATCATTATTTCCCTGAACGATCTTGATCTTGCCAAGCGTGATCTTCTCGGACAGCTTCACTCCGAAATAATCGCCTGCGATCATAGAATCTGGGTTTGTGGCGGCACCCTGTCTTACGTTGTAATGTACGCTTGTACTCTCATCTCCGTCGATGGCATTATTTTCATTTCCATTGTTATAAACAGTCCAACCATCTGTTGTGCGGATCACTTCTTTCGTAAATGTATCTGCCGCTCCCGGCTGCACATCTACTTTGAACTCACGCATGGACGGCCATTTTCCAGAACCGCCGACTCTTGAACACTCGTAACGAACTGCCGTTACTTTTTCAATTTCAATTCCTGCTACATTAACATTCGTCACATACGGACCGTACTCTTTTCCGGCTTCTAATTCTTTCCATTCGTCAGAACCTTCCGCCTTATATTTCAGTTTCGCATATCCGAACGTGTCATCCGGCTTATTGCTTCCTGCGCCGTTCTCGATATGTACTCCGTAAATCGTCGTCGGTCTGCTGAAGTTCACCTGATAATACTGTCCTGCTGCTTCCTCGCCGTTATACCACGCATATGTTTCACTGCTGCCGTCAATAATATCGGCCGGTTTACCGCTCTGCCATGTTTTGAAGCTCGCCTCTGCCGTAATCTCCAGCGGTCTTTCTGCATCGCCTGCCACATAGTCGTTCATCGGGCCTGACAATGTTGCTTCCAACGTTTTTGCCAGCGGAATCAAATGGGTAGATCCCGGAGTTACAACTGCCGGAGACGCGTTGTACATCTCTTTTGTATAAGTCTGGGACGACGCATAGCTTCCCGAACCTGCCGTATACAGATCGAAAGCCGCTCCCATATTGCCTTTTTGTCTCGCATCCTGCGCCTGTGCAAAGGCACGGATCGCCGTACAAAGATCTTTTAAAGAACTTGTAAACGGAAGGATCTCCGCCTTCATTGCATCATTCATGCTCTTTGCGTGGAAGCCGTCGCATGCTTCGATGATCGTTGTCATCTCTGCGATCAACTGTGAAGAGGTTGCTTCGTCAACTGTTCCTGCTGCAAGCTGTGTCTTATATGTATTGATCAATCCCTGAATCTCTTCAGACTCCGGCAATACAAGACCATGACCGTTCGGTTCCGGATTGGACATATGTTTTGCAAGCGTATGCAGCTCCTCAGATGCATTCTCATCGATATACGGGAAGGAATCCGCCCAGCTCTTATCCATGTCAAATCCCGCGATATTCCAGCTGTAATCTGCAACTGCAAAGATCGCCGGTTTCGATACTTCTGACTCCTGCATCGGGTTTGTCACCGCACCTGCAAGGTCGTCCGGATTTACATCCGTTTTAAGCTGAACACCTTTACCCATCATAAGACGTCCGTGGTTAATGTCGTTTACAGGCCAGTTAAGCCAGAATAGTGGGGCACGACGTTCGCCATTTGTCGCCTTATATGTCCTGAAATGATCAAGTGTTTTCTGTTCGATCGGCTGACACACCGCTTCACCTGTCCAGAAGATCTTAACATCTTCCGGGAAAGATTTATCATACTCATTCAGTTCTGCATAGCCCGAACCTGACTCCTGCCAAGAATGGTTATATCCTGCAGGACAGAATACAGTATCGTATACATCGCCTTTTCCTTTTGCCCATTCAGATACTGCCGTCATCATCTGAATAACGACCGCTCTCGGAAGATTTCCAACGTCGTCGCCAAGTACTCCGAACTGACGAACTCCGGCATCATACAGTTGATCAAACTTACGAAGAAGCGCGTTAATCTCTGCGTCCGCCTTGCTCTGATCAAATCCTCCCATAAACGGATGAGCTGTCCATACGAAACGGCACTTCGAATCATTTCCGACTTTTACCATTTCTTTGATCTTCTCCAGCTCCTCTAGCGGATATAATTCACGCCATTTTCCTTTGTGATACTCATCGTCCTTCGGAGCAAAGATATAAGACGTCATCTTGAACTCTCCTCCGAATCTCATAAGAGACATTCTGTCTTCGTTAGACCACGGAAGTCCGTAATATCCTTCGATAAATCCACGGATATTTACATCCGCATAATCTCTCATCTCAAAGTTGCGGATCGTCGTTCCATCCATCTGATTGAAAATATGTTTCAAAGATGTGATACCATAAAATACGGCATCTGTATCCAATCCGAGGATTACGATCTCATCTTTATTAGATGCAAGGAAATAGGAGCCATAATGGTCAAACAATGTCTCATCTACTGTGTAATGTTCTTTTACATACTTATCTACATATCCGTTGGAACCGTAGATACCTGCAAGAATATTCGTCTTACCGTCAACTTTTGCATCTGTAACGGCAGCGCTTTCACTCTTGCCTTTGATCGAAAGGACTTCTGTCATTCGATTCTTTGTTGCTTCATCAATACCGGAATCGTAAACAATGTTTACGTCCTTAATGATAAACTCGCCATCTTGATAGGTCATCTCATGGGGAGTCGGATAGATCTGATACTCCACCCCTGAAGCTTCTACAGTCTGCCCTGTATCAGCTTCTTCCGCCTGTATGGTCAGCGCCGACGGTGCAGCCGATGTAAGCACAACCGCTGCCGCAAGCAAACCTGCCCACAGACCTCTTACTGTTTTCATTCTCTTTCTCATACATTTCCCTCTTTTTTTCTGGTTACTATAGTTGCCCACTATTCCTATTTTCTTATGATATCGCACTTTACTACCCAGTTATTTGCACTTTTTAACACCTCATTTGTAATTTATGATAGTTTTCATTTCTTATCCAGCAGTCCTTTGTGCAATATGCGCATTATATTTCAAACCTTTTGTACACATTAACCAATTCTAACTTTTTACCATTTTCTTTATAATTTATTTTTATAAATCATGAAAGATCGGCGACATTTTTTCATAAGTACAAAACTGCGTATATCCTGCTTTTTTCAGCATTTCCTTTGTTTCTTCTATATAAGCGCCCAAGTGTTCCGGTTTATGGCTGTCGCTTCCTATTGTAATGATCGTTCCTCCAAGTTCTCTGTATAATTTTAAAATTTCCGCTGAAGGCGTCGTATCAGAAAGACCATACCGATAAGACGATGTATTGACCTCTATTCCTTTTCCATCCGCTATAACAATCCGCAGGATCTCTTCTACGATCGGTTTTATCTTTCCAAACGGATACACGCCTTTTTCATCGTAACGGGCGATCAGATCCATGTGCCCCAACACGCTGTAATCCTTGTATTCCCGAACAACTGCCAGCATTTCCTCATAATATTTTTCATTATATTCCTGCTGTGTTTTCCCTCTTTGAAAATCCTGTGTCCAAAACTCTTTGTCTTCCACCTGATGAATAGAAAGAATGATAAAATCAAACGGATATCGTTGAAACAATTCCCGGTACTTTGGAATTGTATGTGTCTGGATGCCAAATTCAAGACCTGTCCGAATACCGATCTTGTCCCCATAACGGCGCTGCATTTCCAAGATCTCTTTCATGTATTCAGGATAATCCACATTGGCAAGCGGCTCATTATTCCGATATTCGATTGTATGTCCACTGTCCCAATCCCATTTCACACCATAATCAACATGATCTGTGAAACAAATTTCATCTAACCCTGATTTTATCGCGTCTTTAACAACATCTTCCATACGATAAACAGAGTCGTCGCTGTAGCTCGTATGCACATGATAATCTGCCTGCATGTTCTTCTCCTCCTATATCTTTCTTTTAAATTCCGGTTATCTGCATCCGTTTCCTTTTACTATTTTATCACAGCTCGAACGAAATGTTTCTTTTATCCCATAAATTTTCATATGACTTTCATTCATTTTATATTGTTTTTACGCTAAAAAGGATTGCCGCTTACACACGGCAATCCTTTTCTAAAAATATCAATTTTTCATTTTAAAATTTTTCTCTGCGTATTTCTACTTATACGTTCTTTTTTTTAACACTACAACCGCTGTTCCCGCTGCAAGTACAAGCACAAACGGGAAGAACGGAGTCGCCTCATCCCCTGTCTTCGGCGGATTCTTTCCGTCTGTTTCCGGTGTCGGCTGCGGCTGCGGTTCCGGCTGCGGCTGCGGTTCCGGCTCCGGCTGCGGTTCCGGTTCTGGTTCCGGCTGCGGTTCCGGCTCCGGCTCTGGTTCTGGCTCTGGTTCTCCTTCTTTTATTACTGTGACTTTCACCGTACCGGTTACAGTTACCGCGTCTGCTCCGCTTCCCTGTGTTGCCGTCACTGTAATCTCTGCTGTTCCTTCGCCATTTGCCGTCACTTCTCCATTGATATCGATCGTAGCAACATTGTCATCCGAAGAATTGATCATAATCCGAACATCTTCTGCACCTTCCGGTTTCACCTTCACATTTACCGTTGTTGTCTCACCGACTTTCAGTTCACTCTTTTCAAGCGATACTTCTATGCCTGTAAGGACCGGTTTCTCCGGCTCGCTTTCTTTTGTCACCTTCACTGTCACC
>NZ_JAPJQP010000012.1:7936-65533 GCF_030825015.1 Mediterraneibacter sp.
CGTCTTCTTTATCAGAACTCCATGCGATTGCTACGTCTTCTGCATCTTGCGGTGTGATCTTCGCTGATACCTTTGTTGTCTCTCCAACTTTCAGATCTGCCTTTTCAACAGATGCTTCCACGCCTGTAAGGACCGGTTTCTCCGGCTCGCTTTCTTTTGTCACCTTCACTGTCACCGTGTCAGTTACTGTCACCGCGTCTGCTCCGCTTCCCTGCGTTGCTGTCACGGTCAGTTTCGCTGTTCCTTCACCGACTGCTGCAACATTTCCATTCTTATCTACTGTCGCAACGTCTTCTTTATCAGAACTCCATGCGATTGCTACGTCTTCTGCATCTTGCGGTGTAATCTTCGCTGATACTTTTGTTGTCTCTCCAACTTTCAGATCTGCCTTTTCAACGGATGCTTCCACACCTGTAAGAACCGGTTTCTCCGGCTTCTCCGGTTCTTCCGGTCTGTCCGGACGAATGATCGATCCGCCATCCTTCGAACCATAAGCTTCAAACTCAACAATATGATCTGATGTGCCCTGTCCGTTGATTCTTCCGTTTACATAAACGCGTATATAACGTGCTGTTACAGAGCTGCCGCTGTTTTCTGCATTCCACATCTCTTTGCCTTCTGCTGTCTCAGCATAAAGCTCATCTGTGCCCGCACCCTGCTGATGCACATTCTCTTTATCAGAGTTATATACCGTTGTCGTTTTGTCTGCCGCAAAGTTCTCATCTGTACTTAATTGAATCACTGTCGGGCCATATTGTCTTCCCGCAGCATCCCAGTATCTTGTCATGTGGATCTTTGTCAGATCATACTCACTTCCAAGATCGAACTGCACATAACGTGAATGATTTTGGTTATCGCTTGTATCTGTCAATTCCAGATAATTTGCCTGGCTCTTCGCGCCGTCGTTCACCATTCTGAACGGTCTGTCTGATTTTTCCGCCACTGCTGCTTTAGCTGTCACATCATATGCACTGACCTTTACCTTCGAATTGTTCTTTGCAAGAACAACGTTTTCTTCCGTATCGATCAAATCTTTCACTTCATCATAAGCAAGAGCCCGGTCAAGAACTGTAATATAAGAAACTTCATCCTTCGTCAGACCTTCTGCAAACTTCGTTTCTCCCTTTGCGATTTCCGGATTCGCCTTATCTGCGCTGTATGCTGAAGCAACCGCCTTTCCGTCAAGGTAAAGTTTGATCATTCCGTTGATTTCTTTTACAGCAGAGAACTGATGCTCTTTGCCGTCAGCCGCAATACCTTTTGTCTCGCTTGTGAAACTGTCGTTTGCTTTATCAACTGTCTTCTGATCGTATTTTGATGTGATCTTCATTCCATTGAATTCAAACGCCAGATAGCCTTCATTATCAATGCTTACTTTATAAGCGTCCTTCTGTTCTGCGATCACCGCGCCTTTCGACGTTGTCTTAATCTTACCTGTCACAGTAAATCCGCCGTGTCCGTCAATCGAATACTTTTCTTTCGTTACTACAGAACCGTCTTTCAGATCACTCCTGATCACGCCTGTCACGATACCGTCTTCAAACACATCATTCTGTGCATTTACTTTTGAAGTATTTCCAACGATATCTTTGACACCGTCCACACTGACGTTCACCGTCTGTGCATCTTGCAGCGCCTTGTCCAGAGTCAGTTTCACTGTCCGTCTGTCAGCTTTCAGTTCTGCCTTTGTCACTTCACAGCCGTCTACTTTAAACATTCCGGCTTCCGGTGTGCGGATCGTCTCGTCAAATTCAACCTCTGCTTCCTTGCCGTTTCCTTCTACTGAAAGGATCTTTGCCGGTATCTCATCTTTCTCACCGAACTGCAGGATCAAGACTTCCTTCGGAGCAAGCGTATACGTCACTTTATCGCCGTATTTAAGCGGAGTATCCGTCTGATATTTCTGATCGCCCACGACAACTTTTCCGTAAACTGTTCCGAGATCTTCGCCAACGCCAATCAATCTGTCATACGTCAGCTCATAGCTCTGCTCTACATTCTTCGGGTTTCTGATCGAAACGATTCCTTCTTTTCCATTCCAACAGGAATATCCGTAAATGTTTCCGTCGTTTGGTTTGCCTCCGAACATCTGCGACTTCTGAAGGATATCAAAATTATCTTCGATCCATTTCGCTGCTTCCGCATTGATCTGCCATTTATTGTCATCAAACATCGAATAGCTGTAATAGTACTCCCAGAATGCCGTTCCTCTCGTTCCGAGCATATACAGATGATTTCTCATCTCTTCATCTGTATATTTGATGTCCGGTCTTCCATAAGCATCGTTTGCCGTTAACCCGTAAACCGGATCATGGTTATAGAAGTACTTATTCGGAAGCTGCCACTGTCTTTCTTTCAAGAAATTATAGTAAGCGTTGTCACGGTATGTAAGCATCGCCTCTTCGTCCGTTGCATTAAAGCTGTTCGTATAACCTGTATCTCCTGTGTTCTGCATCCATACGCTGTTCACCCACTGAACATGCCACGGACTCGGGTTCGTATAAGAAGTCATATTCAGCCAAAGATCTTTTCCGGCTCTGTTGGTACGCATGTCTTCAAAGATATCTGTCCATCTCTCATACGTCTCGGTGATCGTATAATACGGATTGCCCGTCACATAATATTCCGACGGCTCTGTTGACGGATTCAAAAGCATTCCGTCCAGTTTCCAGTAGTTAATATCGAATTTATCCTGATACTCACAGAAAATATCTTTATTCAGCTTCGTCAGATATCTCGCATCAGAAATATTAATATCTCCGCCTGATTGATTATTTACAGAACCCAAACCATTATTTGCGATCCAACTCGCAATCGTTCTTTCTGTTCCGTAACCGCCTCTTGGTCCGAGCCATAATCCAAAGTTGGATGCAAGCTGGTTTACCTGCAGACTGGAGTTGTAAAGCTCGTTCGGGAACTTATTGTTGAAATCCCAAAATGAACTGTAATTGGTCCATCCATCGTCTACAACATAAGAATCAAGCGGTGCGATTCCATATTGTGTAAATCCTTTCTCGATCTCAAAGAAGCTCTTCTGGATAATCTCATCCGTAATCTCCTTCATGTTATCATACCAAGAGTTGTACTGCTGACGGAACTGTGTATCTGTCGCGATCGTCTCGATATATTCATAGAAATCACTCTGTGTTACGCTGTAATCTCTGCTTCGCGCAGCTCCCACAACAGCATCCCACGTTGTCATCTTTCCTTCCTCATTGCCTTCGTTGTACTCAAACTTCGTATCCGGCTTTAAGGATTTTCCGTAATAATAACGGATAAAAGAATTATTGCCTTTGATCTTATTCTCTGTCTCCGGAAATTCACATCCCCAGTACATCGCTCCGACATAATACGGCTGTCCGAGTTCGAGATAATCTCCTCTCATATTACCCATATCAGGATTATTCGCCATATTATCTGTGATCGACCAGTATTCATTCTGCTTCAGATCATTCTGTCCGATATTCATATTTTCAAGGTCGATGTAATCAATCTTCGCTTTCTCTGCCTGCCCTTCGCCAACCGAAATATCAAGATGCTTCCTCATAAAAGAATCGCCGTCTTTCATCGTGATGACTTCTTTTACCGTATAATCTACGCCGCGCACCTTCTTTGGTTCAAATGTAAAGGTCAATGTTTTTACGCCGTCTTTTTCCGTCAGTTCCGGTTCGCCCTGAACCTTCATCTCGCTGGTTTTAAGCTGTGTCGCATTGTCCGTCACCGTAGGAAATGTCGCTGTGTCTTCATAAAAATCAAATTCCGAACAGCATGCTACATTTTTGTTTACGTTCGACTGCGCCGGTTCATAACCGTCGACAAACTCAATGCGGACACACTTCGCCGTAATCTTCTGCTCCAAATTCACATATGTCTCTTTTTTATCCTCAAAAGAACCTTCCGCAGCCGGCTGAGCATCCGTCGCCTGTTTTAATGCATCAATGCTTTCTCCCGTATAGATCTTGTAGCCTTTTACATGACCGCTCACCGTCGGATTGCCGTTTGCATCTACTCTCTGCTGATAGCGAAGAGACTGGAAAGACTTCTCCGATCCGAAATCCACATAAATATTATGAGGATATTTTTGCTCGTCATCTGTGCCCCCGCTGTAGCTGGAGTGATAATATGTATTATTATCACCATCAAACATCTTATCCGCTCCGCCGTTGTTTCCTTCATTCGTTGCAACGCTGTCCGCTTCTGCATTCCACCCTTTTGTATCAAGCTTCTGGGTCGGTGCAGTAAATCCTCCGTCTTCTCCGTCAGATCCGTTTTCCAATGTGTTGATCACGAACTCTTCACTTCCGGTCTGTGGTGTAAACACAGTCGGAGTTGTTCCTGTACGGTAGTTTGTTATCTCTTTTGTTGATAATACTTTGTCTGCGCTCACAGAAAACGTTCTTTTCAGATACTCGTTTCCGAATATGTAAGAACCGTTCGCCTTCTCAAGCGTTACCGTGCCGCTCTTTTTCTCAGGCGTCTGACCCTGTTCTGCCGCAGCATCTTCCGCATGAACTGTCTGAGCCAAAAACGGAAGCGCCCCGCCGGCTGTCAGCGATACTGCAAGAACCGCAGCCATCCCCTTATGGAACATTCCCTTCTTCATAAACTTTTCTCCTTCTCCTTAAAATATAATGTTTAAACAAACAAATTCCAGTACCCCCATCATCTTATAATGATAACACATCACTCGCTCCATAGTATTTGCACTTTTTACCGTCTTATTTTACATTTTTCCTTTTTCATTCCACACTTTTTCGTATATTTTACCGTTCTTTATTTCTTTTTCTCTTTATCTTTTTCTCGTTTCCACTATATCATCAAGGAAAAAGAAGCAAGTCAATCTGCATTTTGCACAATCACCGGAAGTGTCAAAAGACACATTTCGGGATTGTAAGCGGCCGCCAAGATCTCAGGCAATCCCGGACTCTGGCGCGTCGCCAAGCAAAAAGATACCGACCGCAAACGCAGCCGGTATCTTTCCCACTTTCCAGGATCCTTCTGATCTTTTTATTTATCTGTAATCTCCCCATGAATCTCCTGCAAAGATTTCACTTCACTGCTTCCGTGTTTCTTCACGGCAAGTATTCCGTTTGCCGCAGCTTTCGCAGCAGCCATCGTCGTCATATACGGAACTTTTTTCTTGATCGCAGCCTTTCTCAAATAACTGTCGTCATTCTTGCTCTCTTTGCCCGACGGTGTATTGACGATCATATCAACTTTTCCGTTCGTAATCACATCGAGCATATTCGGACGGCCTTCCTGAAGCTTATTGATCTTTTCCGCTTCGATTCCATTTTCCTTAAGCAAAGCGCATGTATGATCCGACGCAATGATATGGAATCCCGCTTTCGCGAAATCAGCCGCAACTTCCACAACTTCCGGTTTATCGCGGTTGCTTACGGAGATCAGCACCGTACCTTCCAGCGGAAGCTTTGTCTGTGTAGCTTCCTGTGCTTTATAAAACGCTTCACCGAAAGATTTTGACAATCCAAGCACTTCTCCTGTGGATCTCATTTCCGGTCCGAGCAGCGGGTCTACTTCCGGGAACATATTGAACGGGAATACCGCTTCTTTTACACCATAATACGGAATATTCTGTTCTTTCAGAGCCGGAACCGGTGAAGGTCTTCCTGTCAGTTCGCCTGTTACGATATCGATTGCCAGCGGAACCATACGGATATTACATACTTTCGATACAAGCGGAACCGTTCTTGACGCACGCGGATTTGCCTCCAGTACAAATACTTTTCCGTTTTCAATCGCATACTGCATATTCATCAAACCTTTAACATGCATTTCTTCCGCGATCTTTCTTGTATACTCTTTGATCGTCCTTACATTTTCTTCGGAAATATTTTTCGACGGAATGATACAAGCAGAGTCACCGGAATGCACTCCCGCAAGCTCGATATGTTCCATAACTGCCGGAACGAATGCATGTGTGCCGTCGCTGATCGCGTCCGCTTCACACTCTGTCGCATGTCCGAGGAAACGGTCAATCAGGATCGGACGATCCGGTGTCACACCGACTGCCGCTTTCATATATCCAACCATGCTTTCCGGGTCATATACAACTTCCATACCGCGACCGCCAAGTACATAAGACGGGCGCACCATAACCGGATAACCGATCTTCTCAGCAATCTCAAGGGCATCGTCCACCGTAACAGCCATTCCTGACTCCGGCATCGGAATCTCAAGTTTGTCCATCATTTCACGGAACAAATCACGGTCTTCTGCCAAATCAATTACAGACGGAGCTGTTCCCAAGATCTTCACACCGTTTCTCTCCAGATCTGCCGCAAGATTCAGCGGTGTCTGTCCTCCGAACTGTGCGATCACGCCGACCGGTTTTTCTTTCTTATAAATGCTAAGGACGTCTTCCAGTGTCAACGGCTCAAAATACAGTTTGTCTGACGTATCATAATCTGTGGATACTGTTTCCGGATTACAGTTGACAATGATCGTCTCGAAACCAAGTTTTCTCAATGCCAGTGACGCGTGTACACAGCAATAGTCAAATTCGATTCCCTGTCCGATACGGTTCGGACCTCCGCCCAAGATCATGATCTTCGGTTTCTCTTCACTGATCGGGTTTTTGTCTGTTCCATTATATGTTGAATAGTAATATGCACTGTCCTGTGTTCCGCTTACATGGACACCTTCCCATGTTTCCTCAACGCCGAGGCTGATTCTCTTATTACGGATCTCGTCCTCATCAACCTCAAGGATCTGACTTAAATATTTATCAGAGAATCCATCTTTCTTCGCCGCAATAAGCGCTGCATCTTCCGGCAGACCACCCTTGAACGCAAGCAGAGCTTCTTCCTCATCCACCAGCTCTTTCATCTGCTCAAGGAAATAATGTTTTACTTTCGTCAGCTCATGGATCTCTTCCACAGAAGCTCCTTTTCTTAAAGCTTCATAGATAACAAAATAGCGCTCGCTTGTCGCATATCTCAAAATCTTAAGCAAGTCTTCTTTTGATTTTCCGTCGAAATCTTTCGCATGTCCAAGTCCATATCTTCCTGTCTCCAAAGAACGGATCGCTTTCTGGAACGCCTCTTTGAAATTCTTTCCGATACTCATAACTTCGCCGACAGCGCGCATCTGTGTTCCGAGCTTGTCTTCCACGCCTTTGAATTTCTCAAATGCCCAGCGCGCAAACTTGATCACAACATAATCTCCGTCAGGAACGTATTTATCCAATGTGCCGTATTTTCCGCACGGAATATCTTTCAGTGTCATTCCTGTCGCAAGCATCGCAGATACAAGCGCGATCGGGAATCCTGTCGCTTTTGAAGCAAGTGCCGAAGAACGGGACGTTCTCGGATTGATCTCAATAATGATATCTCTGTCTGTCTTCGGATCATGTGCCCACTGCACGTTACATCCGCCAATTACCTTAACAGAATCTACTACTTTATGAGATTTTTCCTGCAGACGCTGCTGAACTTCTTCTGAAATCGTAAGCATCGGAGCCGAACAGAAAGAGTCTCCCGTATGAACACCAAGCGGATCAATATTTTCGATAAAACATACTGTGATCATATTGCCCTCTGCGTCGCGGACAACTTCCAGCTCCAGTTCTTCCCATCCCAAAATCGATTCTTCTACAAGAACCTGGCCTACAAGACTTGCCTGAAGACCTCGGGCACATACTGTTTTCAATTCCTCTACGTTATATACAAGACCGCCGCCTGCGCCGCCCATCGTATAGGCCGGGCGAAGAACAACCGGATAGCCGAGTTTCTCTGCGATTGCAAGAGCTTCGTCTACAGAATACGCAACCTCGCTTCGCGCCATCTCAATTCCAAGCTGATCCATCGTGTGCTTAAACTCGATTCTGTCTTCTCCACGTTCAATCGCATCGACCTGCACACCGATTACTTCTACATTATATTTCTCCAAAACTCCTGCCTGAGCCAGTTCCGAACATAAATTAAGACCGGACTGACCGCCAAGATTCGGCAGCAATGCATCTGGTCTTTCCTTTTTAATAATCTGTTCTATTCTGTCAACATTCAAAGGTTCAATATAAGTAACGTCAGCAATCTCCGGATCCGTCATAATCGTTGCCGGATTCGAATTCACCAATACAATCTCATATCCTAAATTTCTCAATGCTTTACAAGCCTGTGTTCCGGAATAATCGAATTCACAAGCCTGTCCGATAATGATCGGGCCGGAGCCGATGATAAGTACCTTATGGATATCATTTCTTTTTGCCATCTTTCTTCCTCCTGTATCGTCCCATGTTCTCGTTACATTTTCTCAATCGATTATTATACAATAAAAAGAGTGCGCCGACAATCCTTATTTTTAACTTTTCAATCTGAACTTGCGAAACTTCGACCTGAACTTTTCGCTCTGTCGGCGCCCCTTTTTATAACGCTTCCTTTTTTACTATAACAAACTATCCAAAACAGAATATCCAACAGAGCCTTCCGGCATATTCACATCAAAATTGTCTGCCGCCGTAGCCCCGATTACCGCAAACGTCTCCGCTTCCGGCAGTTCCCCTCCTGTTTTCATCTTTTTACTGTATGCAAGAAACGGAACATATTCCCTCGTGTGATCCGTCCCTTTATATGTGGGATCATTTCCGTGGTCCGCAGTTAAGATCAAAAGATCATCCTCCCCGAGCCTCTCCAGCAAAACTCCGAGGTTTTTGTCAAACTTTTCAATCTCTTTCCCATACCCTTCCACATTTCTCCGATGACCCCACAGCGCGTCAAAATCAACAAGGTTCACAAAACACATTCCCGTAAAATCTTCCCCGCATCTTTCGATCGCCTGCTCCATTCCGTGAACAGAGCTTTCCGAATGGTATGCTTTCGTAATGCCTTCCCCGCAGAAAATATCATTGATCTTACCGATTCCGATCACATCCAGCCCCGCATCTTTCAGCGCATTCAAAGCAGTGGGCATCGTCGGCTTCAGCGCATAATCTCTCCGGTTGCTCGTCCTTTTAAACTCGCCTTTTTTCATTCCGATATACGGTCTTGCAATCACACGCCCTACGCGCCACTCATCTTTCAGCGTAATCTGTCTTGCAGTCTCACAGCACCGATACAATTCCTGAAGATCAAACGTCTCCTCATTTCCACATATCTGCATAACCGAATCCGCTGACGTATACACGATCATCGCTCCGGTACGGATCTCTTCTTCCCCCAGCTCTTCAATGATCGCCGTTCCACTTGCGCTTTTATTTCCGATCACTCGTTTTCCGCACTGCTTTTCCAGCTCTGCGATCAGTTCCGGCGGAAACCCATTGTCCGTGAAAGTCCGAAACGGTTTGTCCGTCTTAATCCCCATCATTTCCCAGTGTCCGGTCATTGTATCTTTTCCGTTGCTCGCTTCTTTCATCCGCATATAACGTCCCTCAGGACGTTCAACACCTTCCATCTCACCTCCGGTCTTTAGATTCAGCAGCCCAAGCTTTCGCAGATTGGGAATGTCCAATGTCTTCCGCCTCTCCAAGATATGCCCGAACGTATCCGCACCTTCGTCTCCGAACCGCGCCGCATCCGGCAGCGCCCCGATTCCGAGAGAATCAAGAACAATCACGAATATTCTTTTATACGCTTTCATTATCCCATCTCCCTTTTTTACAGACACTCTGCGCCGAACCCAAGCGGCAGAAGCTCCTTCAATGTGAATACCCGATACTTTCCTCCGGCTGCTGCCAATATCACCTGAAACTGCTCCGGATCACAGAACTCAGCCATCACCTGACGGCACACCCCGCAAGGCGGCGTATAATCAATATTTTCAGCTTCTTCTTTCCGGCTGTTCATTTGACCTTCTTTGCCTCCGACAATGCAAATTGCGCGAAATGTTCTCTCGCCCTCACTGACTGCCTTGAAAAACGCAGTTCGCTCTGCACAATTTGTCGGAGAAAAGGCTGCGTTTTCTATATTGCACCCCGTATATATCTTACCGCTCTCCGTCAAAAGCGCCGCTCCTACGCGAAATCCCGAATACGGACTGTAAGAGAATTCCCGCTGTGCCATCGCCGTTCGTATCAGTTCTTCTATCATCGCCCGCGGCAGCCCAGCTTCAGCCGCCGTCTTTTCTTCCATCACGCCGCTTTCATCCCCTGCGCACTCTTCATCTGCCGAACTGTGTTCATCCGTCGTTTCTTCTTCCTCCGCAGCTTTCACAAGTTTTACGATCCGGCTTGTTCCAAGCCGTTTTGCCCCAAGTCCTAAAAACGTCTCCGCATCCTCCATCGAGGAAATCCCTCCGGCAGCCTTGATCTTCACCCCGTCTCCTACATGTTCTGCAAACAACCGGATATCTTCAAAAGTCGCCCCGCCTTTCGAAAATCCAGTCGACGTCTTAATATAATCTGCTCCTGACCGGGTCACAACCTCACACATTTTCACTTTCTCTTCCTCTGTCAAAAGACACGTTTCGATAATCACTTTCAGTATCTTTCTGCCACACGCCTTTTTTAAAACTTTGATTTCTTCTTCTGCAAGATCATATTTCTTCTCTTTCACCCAGCCGATATTCACAACCATATCAATCTCATCCGCCCCATTGGCGATGGCATCCTTCGTCTCAAATTCCTTTACGGCAGTCGTAGCATAACCGTTCGGGAAACCGATCACAGTACAGATCGAAAGCTTTCCTCCCACATATTCCGATGCCTGCTTTACATAACTTGGCGGAATGCACACCGACGCCGTCCCATATTTCATTCCATCATCACATAACTGCCGGATCTCTTCCCACGTTGCAGACTGCGCCAGCAAAGTGTGATCTACATATCCCAAAATTTCCTTTTCATTCATACGCTCTTTTCCCTCTCCTGATCTTCTCGGATCAATCTGCGGATTGCTTCCACAGCGATACGAATCGCCATATCCGTATCATGCACTACCGGATTGTCCAACCCAGCCTTTTCACGTTCCTGATTCGCAATTACCAAAAAACACGATCCAACCCGTACCCGCAAGCTGCTCGCAGCAACGAACAAAGCCGCAGATTCCATTTCCGATGCAAGGCATCCTAATCGCTTCCACGCTTCCCACTTTTGCAGCAGCTCATATCCGACAGGCTTTCGCTCCGGCTCATGCTGTCCGTAAAAAGAATCTTTACACTGCACCACTCCTGTATGAAAAGGATATCCTTTCGATTCAGCCGCCTTGACAAGAGCGTTCGTCACCGAAAGATCCGCAACCGCCGGAAATTCAATCGGCGCATACTCTTTACTCGTTCCTTCCATCCTTACGGCGCCTGTCGCCACAACGATATCCCCGCTCTTTACGTTCGTCTGCATTCCGCCGCACGTTCCAATCCTGACAAATGTATCCGCTCCGCAGCGACAAAGTTCTTCCATTGCGATCGCCGCAGACGGTCCGCCGATTCCTGTTGACGTCACGCTCACCTTCACTTGATTGAGCATTCCCGTATACGTCACATATTCTCTGTTATCCGCAACCAAAACCGGATTGTCAAGATACTTCGCGATTTTCACACACCGCTTCGGATCTCCGGGCAAAATAACATATCGTCCGACCTCACCTTTTGCCGCTTGAATATGATACTGTCTGCTCGGATCTTCTGAATAATTTTTCATCTGCCGCACCTCCTATTCCGTTCACAACCTATTCTTTCAGCAAATGATCCCATTAATCACCGGAAGTACCAAAAGGCACATCCCGGGATTGTAAGCGATTGCCAAGATCCCGGGCAAGCCCGGACTTCGGTCCGTCGCCATTACAATAAAACAAGACTGCCGCAAGATAGACCGGCTTTTCAAAAAATCCCCATCTATTTCGCAACAGTCTCTGTTCTGCGTTCTTTTTTAATATGCTGTTTAAGACAAAAACCGCTGACAGTTCTGCACGCGCTCTATGCCTCTCAATCCCATCATCTTAATACTCAAATACTGCCACGCCGTAAGCCGGAAGCGGGTATTCGATCGAATACGGCTGACCATCACATTCCTGTTTTACAGGCTTATAAGTAAGCGGACGCTTCTCGCCCGTTCCGCCATACTGTTCCTCGTCGCTGTTTAAAACGAGCTTCAGCGTTTTCCTCGTCGGAACACCTACGCAGTAATCTTCTCTCTCCACCGGAGTAAAATTGCATACAAAGAGCAGATTCTTCTCCTTGTTTTTCGAATGTCTCACAAAGCTGTAAATGCTTCTGAAAATGTCATCTGCATTGATCCACTCAAATCCTGCCGGATCGTTATCCATCTCGTAAAGCGCCTTATTGCTCTTATACAGATGAAGCAGATCCCGATACCAGTTCTGAATCTCTTTGTGTTCCGGTTCTGCAAGCAGGAACCAGTCGATCTCCCGCTTCTCGCTCCATTCTCTAAGCTGTGCGAACTCCTGTCCCATAAACAGAAGTTTCTTTCCCGGATGTCCCATCATAAATGCATAACCGGCTTTCAAATTCGCAAATTTATCAAATCCAAGTCCCGGCATTTTATTAATCATCGAACATTTCAGATGAACAACTTCGTCATGAGACAATACAAGAATATAATTCTCACTGTAAGCATACTGCATCGCAAATGTCATCATATGATGCGCGTTCTTGCGGAAGTACGGATCAAGCTTCATGTACTCTGTAAAGTCATGCATCCATCCCATATTCCACTTCAAACTGAATCCAAGTCCGTCATCCTCCGGCGCTCCTGTTACTTTCGGCCACGCCGTAGACTCTTCCGCGATCATTACCGCTCCTTTATTCCGTCCAAGAACAACAGAATTCAGATGTTTAAAGAAATCGATCGCCTCAAGATTCTCATTACTTCCGTACTTATTCGCAACCCACTGTCCATCCTGTTTTCCATAATCAAGATAGAGCATAGATGCAACCGCATCTACGCGGAGTCCGTCTACATGGAAATACTCGATCCAGAACAACGCATTTGCGATCAGGAAATTCCGTACTTCTGCTTTTCCATAATCAAATACTTTCGTTCCCCAGTCAGGATGTTCTCCAAGCCTTGGGTCTGCATACTCAAAAGTCGGCGTTCCATCAAAATCGGCAAGTCCATGGGCGTCTTTCGGGAAATGGGCCGGAACCCAGTCAAGGATTACACCGATATTATTCTTATGCAGAAGATCAACCAAATATGCAAAGTCTTCCGGTGTTCCGTACCTTGAAGTCGGAGCATAATATCCGGTCACCTGATATCCCCAGGAACCGTCATACGGATGTTCCGCGATTCCCATCAGCTCCACATGCGTATAACCCATCTCTTTTACATATTTTACGATTGCCTCAGCAAACTCTCTGTAAGTATAAAATCCTTCGTCTTCTCTTCCCGGATGGCGCATCCATGAACCCATATGCACTTCGTAGATCGACATCGGATTCTTCTTGTGATCCCATGTTCTCCGTGCCTTCATCCACGCGCTGTCCGACCATTTTATTCTTGAAAGATCCGTGATCCGTGATGCCGTTCCCGGACGGAGTTCCGCATAATTGGCAAAGGGATCTGCCTTATACAGAAGTTCACCGGCCTGCGTCTCGATACAGAACTTATAAAGCTGCCCCTCTTTTGCTTCCGGCACAAACTTCACATAAATGCCAAGCGGTTCCTGACGTTCCATCCGATCTGTCTCCAAATTCCAGCCGTTAAATTCACCGATTACGGATACGTTCTTCGCATGCGGCGCCCAGACTGCGAAATAAACGCCTTCTGTTCCGTCATGTACTGCCTTATGCGCGCCCAGTTTCTTATAGATCTCATAATGGTTACCCTGACCGAATAAATAATGATCCAATTCTCCTATCTCATAGGCATTCTCGTTCGCAGTCATACTTGCCGCGCCCGCTGCGGCATTGCTCCCGGCATTATTCGCCATATTCCGTCCAACACTGCCTGCCGCTTTCTTAACCGCACTGCCTGCCATGCCTTTGGCTGTATTCTTCGCGGTGCCTTTGCCCGCACTCTTTGCCGCGTTTCTGCCCGCGCCTTTTCTTCTTGCCATAAAAGCCCACCTCGCCGTTTCCTTATAATATATCGGGACACGCTTCCCCGTCCCTGTGATAAGTACTATTATACTTGATTCCTCCCGAAAAATAAAGAGAAACAGACAGCTCTTTACTGCCCGTTTCTCTTGTGTGTGTCTATTTCTATACACTTTTCAAACTAAAGTCTATTATCCTACGCTCTATACATTAAAATCTTTTTCCGAAAGAATAATACGATCTGATTCATCCGTATTTCTTCCGAATACCCGACGCATCAATTTCTTCGCAGAAGCTTTCTGAGAATGACGGATCGCATCATCCATAACCTCTTTTACTTCTGCTACCGTCACGAAATGATCCTCTCTCTGCAGGGAGTCGATCTTGCTGTACAACGCAAGAATTCCCATCTCATCAATATGATATCCGTTTTCCTTCGCATATGTCTGCCCGAATGTAACAAGCTCGTCATTAATAAAAATCGGAACTTCCAGTCTCGATGTGAATTTCTTTCTAAACTCTCTATTCGAAGACAGAAGTCTGTCAAGCGGTTTTCTTTGTTCTTCCAAAACGATCAGCATCTCGCCTGTATCCTGTTCCATCGCCTTGTTAAGACGCGCAACCGTTTTCTCATTCATCTTGGAAGCTTTCTCAATGATCAGAGCGCCGCCGTAAAGCTTATCCACAATGTCGCCGATCTTCTTCTTATTCAAAGACTCTCCTGTCACGATCGCAACCTTACCCTGACGGATATTTCTCTGTTTTTGGATCGCTTTTACAACATCCACTGCAAGAACCGTTTTTCCGTTTCCTTTATTTCCGATAATAAGCAAGTTACCCGTTCTTGAAGTTCCCTTTCTGTTCGTACAATTCTTATCCTGCTCAAGCACATCGACAAGCTGTTCGCTCATTCCCCGAACCGGAACAAAATACGAGAATAACTTCTTCTGCTCTTCTGTAAGCCCTGCCCGTGTTCCGATACCGCTCTGCGTTTCAAGGTCATATCTTCCATGTACGACAAATCCGGTATCCATCGACAACGCATCGGAAATCTCATCAAGCGGAATCGGCGCTGTCTTTCCTGTTGCGATCAGCTTTGCCGTTTCTTTTCGGCTAAGCGGTGTTGTCGCCGACATAATATCGATTGGCTCATCATCATCCGGAATCTCTCGGTCATCCTCCTCGTCAGAATACTCCGGATTCACCTGAAATTCCTCTTCAATATCCTGAATCTCCTCCGCATCATCTTCACCGAAGAAATACTCATCCTCTATCTCTATTCCGCCATCCACTTCGTCGATCGCTTCTTCTGCTTCCTCGTAGTAATCTTCCTCTGCTTCGTCGATCACTTCTTCCGCTTCCTCGTAGTAATCTTCCTCTGCCTCGTCGATCACTTCTTCCGCTTCCTCGTAGTAATCTTCCTCTGCTTCGTCGATCACCTCTTCCGCTTCCTCATAGTAATCTTCATCTGCTTCGTCGATCACTTCTTCCGCTTCTTCGTAGTAATCTTCATCTGCTTCGTCGATCACTTCTTCCGCTTCCTCGTAGTAATCTTCATCTGCTTCGTCGATCACCTCTTCCGCTTCCTCGTAGTAATCTTCATCCTCTGCTTCATCGATCACTTCTTCCGCTTCCTCGTAGTAATCTTCGTCATAGTCTTCGTCGAAATCATCGACAAATTCATCGTCCATCCTAAGATCTTCTGCAACCTGTCCCATATTCTCACTTGGTTCTTCTTTTCTCTTAAGACGTACGCCCGTTACTTCCTTCTTTTCTTCCTCCGGTGGAATAACTCCCTCTATTTCATCAATCATACGCTGAATATCCGGTGGTAAAATCGGTGTTGTTTTCTTATTCGTCTCCATAGTGTCCCCTTTTATTATGTCCCCTGTTGAATCTGCCATGTCTTCTTGTTTCACTTCAGATGCATTCTCTGCATCCGCCCCCTCTTTAACCGGCTCTTCCTCTGTATTCCCTTCAAATTCCGAAAGAATATCCTCCAGACTGATCTGTCCTGTAATCTGGTCGTCTTCCTTCATTGCATCTTCTGCCGCTTTTGCTTCTGCCTCTGCTTTAGCCGCTTCTTCTGCCGCTTTTGCTTCTGCCTCTGCTTTAGCCGCTTCTTCCGCCGCTTTTGCTTCCGCCTCTGCTTTGGCTGCTTCCTCTGCTGCCCGCCGTTTTTCCTCTTTTATTCGGCTGACCATACCGATATCGGCAACCGACTCGATTTCTCCAATCGCTTGCTCCAAATCTGCGAGATCTTCCTCGCCGTCAATCTCATCTTTCCGTTCAGGACGGAATTTAATCTGTGATGTATTCCCCAAATCTGAATTTCCACTATATCCTGCGTCTTCTTCATCAGAAAAATCAAAGTCAAGATCCATCGCTCCTGTCGCTGTCAGATCAAACTCTGTCTCTTCATCTTCTTCCTCTTCGAAATCGAAATCCATCGCTCCCGTTTCCGTCAGATCAAACTCTGTCTCCTCATCTTCTTCCTCTTCGAAATCAAAGTCCATCGCTCCCGTCTCGGTCAGGTCAAATTCCGACTCTTCGTCTTCGGCATCTCCCTTTTCAAAATGAAAATCCATCGGCGCTGTCTCATCCTGAAAATCATCCGCGGTCAGTTCTTCCAATTCCGGATGAAGCAATTTTCTCAACGCAACATCAAGCGGCATCGTATCTCCAAGTTTCTTTTTGGCGGAATGTCTTTCTTCTTCCTGCTCTGCCGTCGTCTCCAAAACATCTAACCCTTTTTCAGCTTCCGCCTCATCAGTTCCTTCTGTCTGATCGATCTCTTCCGACCGATCTGCATTCTCTGCTTCGGCAGCATCCGCTTCTGCAAAATCCCCGGCTTCCGCTATATCCTTCGCCTCCTCAGACTCCGTTTCCTGCATAGTTTCCGACGCCAAATCTGCATCCTCGTCCTGCACCTGCTCCATTAAGGTCTCTTCTGCCTCAACGATATCCTCTGCATCCCACGCTTCTGTATTCACTTCCACCGGCCTGCTCTCCGGCGCAAGCGCGCTCTCTCCTTCCGGAGAAGTCTCCGGCATCATCTCCGGAACAAGTTCTTCCATTCCCCTCGGAACTCTCGGTCTTTCCTGCTCTGCTAAGGACTGGTCTTCCCCTTTGCCTTCCGGTTCTTCCTCCCGAATCTGAACGTCTTCTTCCTCTGACGCTGTTTCATCCGCATCCGCATAAGAAAAGATATCAGGAATCTCTTCCGTCTCTTCCGAAACACGTTCATAACGTCTGTCATACTTTTCCTTCTGAGACGGCGTCAACGGCTTGTACTGCATCTTCAGTTCCATTGCCTTATACACATACTGACCTTCGCTGAACCAAAGGATCAGATCGTCACACTCTTCCAGGCATTCTGCTATCATCCCGGCTTCCTGATACAGTTTTGCCAGTTCATATGCCCACTCTTCAATATATTCGGACTTTTTATATTCCTCCAACGCCTCGATCTGCTGTTCGATCGGCGCTCTCTGAGCACGGAGAATCTTATATCTCAAAATATACTGATTCGGATCCTTAGGCGCGATCTGCATAAAGTCATCATAAAAATCGATCGCTTCATCGACATTGCCAGTCTTAAGCGCCAATCCACATAGACGACTGATGATCTTTCGGCTTCCTTCCGCCCGCTGATACGCCAACGTCAACGTATCATACCCTTTCTGATATTCTCCGTTTTTCTCATAAATTTCACTGACATTTGACAACATCCCCGCGTTACGCACGCGTCTCCAATCAATCTCGTCAGCGATCTCCGCCGCTCTGCTGTAAGCTCCGCTTTCCATAAGCTCAAGCATCCGGTCAGTCTTTGATTTATATTCGTATTTATCCACCGCATTCACCTCATTAAAAAATAGTTTTGTACAGGGCAGTGTCTTTCCTTCTATGCTTTTTTGCATACCTATATCTTTCAATATTTTATCATATGCATTTCGCAATGTCAAAAAAATGCATCCTCAATTAACATTGGAGATGCATTTTTATAATCTATTTAATTTTTTCATATTTTCTTTATTTTTAAATCGGAGGCAAATACTAGATTTCGTTCCTGTAAGACCTCTGCCATTGTTATTTAATCTTCGGTCGATTTACTAAAACCTGCTTATTAAATCTTCCCTCCTTCAATTAATAACAAATTTGAGTTCATAACAGCATCCTTACCACACATCACTTACGATCCTTGTTTCCGGTACCACCACACATACTAAACTCGATATGCACGAATGATAATCTACTCAATGTTTCTTTACACATCTTTTGAAATTCTGCTATATGTGGTATCTGTATTCAATATGCCTGCAAATGTCAAATCTTTCTGATCTTTATCCGGATTACAACTCTCCGATCAATTCTTTCGTTATTTTTATTCCGGATTATCTATCCTTGAGCAAAGGTCTCTTTTCCACAGGAACTTACACTTGCCATACCACTAACATATTGATGATTCACTGAAATCACACTGTCCATTGGTCTTTTCCTCCTGCTATCCGTTTATTTTTAATCTAATCAGACAACTGATATGATGTCTTCTTAGTTAAATATCCTTTTGAGATGTTTCTTATTTTTTATTTTGTTGTATCTCTTTTGGATGTCTTTATAATATCACCCGAGTTTTGTTTTGTCAATACATTTTTATAAAAAACTTTAAATAATTATATTTTAGTTTTATATTGTATGAATTTTCTGATAATATAATCTCTTTCTTTCAAACATCCGGCTTTTCTGCCTCTGCACAATTACCAAAAGCGCCAAAAGGCATATCTCAGGATCGTAAGCGGCTGCCAAAGTCTCAGACAAGCCCGGACTTTGGCTCGTCGCCTATACAAAAAAGGACAAAGCGTCCGCCGCCGAACGCTTTGCCCTGTTAAAGCTTAAATGTCCATTGCCTTAATGAAAAGACAAGAATACACTATGCTCTTTTTCTTCTAACCGCTACATAAGCGATCATTGACAGTCCTGCAAGCACGAGCCACAACGCTACGTTTGCAGTATCACCTGTCTGTACGCTTCCGCCCTGTGACGGAGTTGATGGTGTCTGCGGATCATCCTTCGGCGGTGTAATCGGCGCTTTCGTCAAGCCGTCTGCCGCTGAATTCAACTGTGCCAAAGCAGCTTTTACCTGATCTGCTGTCGCAGCCTCGTTATCCAGGATTGCTTTTGCAGATTTCAGAGCGTTTTCAAACTTCGCCCAGCTCTCTGCTGTGTAACCGTCGTTCTTCATATCTTTGTACTTGTCGTAAGATGCCTTAAGTTCGCTCTTATCACCAGGTTTCACCGACGGTTTTTCAGCAGGTGTTAATCCTGCACGAGCGTCTTTTAACGCGTTAAGCGCTGCGTCTACCGCTGCCTGATTGCTGTTACTGTTGTCTTTCACGATTGCGTTTGCCGCTTTCAACGCGTCTGCATAATCCTTCCAGGAATCAGCCGTAAAGTCTGTCTCTTTCAGATCTTTATACTCTTCAATGAGAGCTTTCAGCGCATCTGTGTTTCCACGTTCTGCAAGAGCTGCAACTGCATCATTCAATGCTTTTGCTGCTGCATCGATCTCTGTCTGATCTTTGCTGTCTTTCAGTACCTTTTCTGCGTCTGCAAGAACTTTTGTCATTGCGTCATAAGAAGCTGTTGTGTACAGGTTCGCATCAGCCGCGTTCGCTGCATCGATTGCTGCTTTCAACGCTTCTTTGTTGATCTGCTCTACTTTTGTCAATGCTTTATGAGCATCTTCTAACGCTTTCTTCGCTGTGTCTACTGCATCCTGATCAAGGTTGCTGTTATCTTTCACTACATCTTCTGCTGCTTTCAATGCATCTGTATAAGTCTTCCAAGAATCAACTGTGTAGTCTGCTTCTTTCAGATCTTCTGCCGCGTACTGATCGATGAGCGCTTTCAGCGCGCCTGTGTTTCCACGTGCTACAAGAGCTTCAACTGCTGCGTTCAGTTCATTTGCTTTCGCATTGATTGCCGCCTGATCCTTACCGTTTGTCAGAAGTTCTTCTGCTTCTGCGAGAACTTTTTCCATTGCCTTGTAAGAATCTGTTGTGTATGTATCTTTATCTTTATTTTTATCTTTTGCCGCATCAACTGCTGCCTGCAATTTGCTCTTATCAAGCTGCGGATCTACCGGAGCTTTTACAAGCGCTTCTTTCGCTGCTTTCAACGCGTCTTTCGCCGCATCTACTTCTGCCTGCGTCTTATTGCTGTTGTCTGCCACGATTGCATTTGCCGCTTCAAGAGCTTCTTCGTATTTCACCCATGTCTCATGTGTGTAATCCGCTTCTTTCAGTTCTTCATACTCTTTGATAAGAGCTTTCAAAGCATCTGTATTTCCGCGTTTTGCCAATGCTGTATGAGCGTCTTCCAAAGCTTTCTTCGCCGCATCTACTGCTGCCTGATCGCTGTCGCTGTTGTCTGCCACGATTGCGTTTGCCGCATTCAGAGCTGTCTCATAAGCGCTCCATGTAGATGTTGTGTGAGCGTCTGCTGTCAGTTTTTCTTCTGCATACTGATCGATCAAAGCTTTCAGCTCGTCTGTGTTTCCGCGTTCTACAAGTCCTGCTACAGCTTCATTCAATGCTGTAACCATCGCCTCGATCTGCTCTTTTGTACCGTTTACAAGAAGCTGTTTTGCTTCTGCAATTTTAGCTTTTACCGGCTCTGCGCTTGTTACTGTACTTGTTTCAACTTTCTTCTCTGCGTCTGCGATTGCTGTCTTCAGAGCGGATGCGTCTACAAGTTTACCTTCTGCGCCTTCCAGTTTCGTTATCATAGCAGTTACTTCGTCCTGTGTCTGTGCTCCTGTCGCCACAAGATCGTAACCTTCTTTTACGAGCGCTTTGAATGCTGCCGCGCTGTCTGTCGTTGCTTTGGATGTGTCTACTGCTGACAATTCAGTCAATCTTTCGATTAATGTTGTAATGTCTACGCTCGGTGTTTCGCCTTCTTCCGGTTTTGTTCCGAATACTTCAAGCTCTACAACGTGGTTTGTTGTTGTAGCGTTGTTCGTTCTTCCGTACATATAAACACGAACAAACTGTGCTTTTGTGCCTTCCGGCAATGTCCATGATTTGCCCTGTGCAGATTCTGCATAGTCTTCGTCGAATTTTTCCGGTGCTTGTGTATACAGTTTATGAACATTCTGATCATCTGCATTGTAGACGATTGTAGCTTTTCCTTCTTTGAAGTCTGTTTCTTTTTCTGCTACAGCCACTACTGTATCGCCATATGTTCTACCATCACCCCAGTAACGATACAGTGACAGGGAATTCACATCACATACATCCCCTAAATCAACCTGCATATAAGAGGATTCGCGTCTGTTGTCTGCACCGAACTCAGCATAGTTTGAACCATAATCTGTCTTGTTTCCATCAACAGCCATAGACATTGGTCTGTCGCTGCCTTTTGCTGCGTCTGTGTCATCTTTTGTCCATTTTGCTGTTACGTTTGCATCTTTTGCGATGTTCTGTGCTTCTACTTTTTCTCCGTAGATTGCAAGATCACCGACTGTGATAGATGTATTTTCTTTAGCCGCCTGCCAGTGATAGGACGCTGTTCCGCTGATGCGTACATATCTCGCTTCCTGTGCCGCGAACATAATCTCCTCAGGGAAGAATGACTCATCATTTGTATTTTTAATCTTGCTTGAAAGATCAAGTCCGTTTTCTCCTGTTACCGGAGTCCATGTCTGTCCGTCTTTACTAAGCTCTACCACCAGATTCTTAATATTACCTGTACATGCCCAGTAATTCTGTGCCCCATTGAAGTATCGCGGTGTGTAATCAACCTGATCCAACTTATATGTAGATCCTAAGTCAACTTTCAGCCATGCATTATCACTGCTTACATTGCCTTCTGGCACTTCCTGACTTGTCCAGAATGTTGTTTTGTCTCCGTCCAAGATCTTGACTTTTTCACCTTCACTCGTACCAGAAACTGTAATCATGCTGTCTTCAAGTGTCAGTTTCGGAAGTCCTTCCGGCTCTCCCATCTTAGCTACTTCATCATAACCATATGCGATATCGTACACAGATGCCGCTGTCACGCCTTCACCTGCTGTGATGGCAGCTTTTTTCACTGTATGGAATCTGTTATCTGCATTGTAAGCAGATCCTTCCAGTGTTCCGTCTACATAAAGCTTCAGCATACCGTTGTTTTCTTTCACCCCTACCACTTTATGCTCTGCTCCGTCATTGATTACCTTGCCGGAAACCGCTGTAGCGCCGTTCAGTGTAAATGATGCTTTTCCTTCTGCCGTTACTTTCAACTCATACTGAGCATCCTGTTTTACGAGAGACTTATCTGTACCTGTTGTGTTTACTGTAGCAGCTACTGTGAATCCGTTGTTGGAATTCAGAGATTTATCTTCTGCTGCAAGTTCTCCTGCTGTAACGCTTCCGTTTTCAACGATCACGTTATCTTTGTGATATACAACAGATGCAGCTTCTGTTGCTTTGTTGCCGGACATATCTTTGATATCCTGCGGAGTTACTTTTACTGCCGCTTCATTTGCCGGAGCTTCTGCTAATTCGATATGATATGTTGTATCGTCTGCACTCTTCTTAACGGAAGCAACTTTTCCATTTTCTACCTTAAAGAGGTTTCCTGATACTTTCTCATCGAACTTCACTGTGATTTCTTTCGCACCGTCTGTCATAATTCTGTCGATCTTCGGCGCTGTTGTGTCTTTCTGAGCTGAAACGCGTAAGATACGCACTTCGTTCGGTTTCAGGTTCACTGTATATTCTTTGCCGTACTCTAATGTACCTGTCTGAGCAGACTCATCTGAAAGAAGATAGCTGTGCTCTAAGTAGTAGTTTAATGTGCCTGCATTTTCTGCAACGCCCATTGTACGGTCAAATGTGAACTTGATCGTCTTATCTGCGCTTGCAGACGGGTTACGGAGTGAGATGATTCCGTCTGTTCCGTCGAAGCATGAGAATCCGTATGCTTCTGCCTGCGCTTCGTTTGAGTCAAAATTATTTAATTTTGTAACATCCGGTTTTCCGCCGATCATCTTGGAGTTTTTCAGCATATGGTAGTTTGCCTCTGCCCACTCAAGGAATTCTCCTGTGATCTCGTATTTTCCGTCTGTCATAATACTGTCAGAATAGTACAACTCCCAGAATGCTGTTCCACGAGTAGAAAGCATGTACAGATAGTTCTGGAAATCTTCATCTGTAGCAGTATTAACCGTCATTCCTGTTCCTTCTTTTCCGTAAATCGGATCATGGTTGTAAAGGTTCTGGAGCGGGAACTGGAACTGATGATTCTTCAGGAAATCATAGTAACAAGCGTCACGGTATGTGATCTGCTTGTTCATCTTTGTCGTTCCAAAAGATGCGTCTCTTTGATCCGCTGTACACTGAAGCCATACGGAGTTCGCCCACTGTAAATACCACGGACTCGGGTTTACATAACATGTAAGGGAAATCCAAAGATTATTAATATTGTCTTCTTTTTCACTCTTACGAACTGTTTCCATCAGATCGATCCATGCTTCCCACAGATCAGTCACATGATACATCTGATGATAACCGCCTGTCATATGGTGGTTTGACTCGCTGTATACCGGAACACCGTCTGCTCCGCCTGCATTATTAAAATGGTTGTACTGAGCATTGTCTGCGAATCCATCCCATTTCCAGTAGTTGACATCCCATTTTTTCTGCCATTCAACTGCCATTTTTGTAAAGTTATCTACATATGTGCGGTCAGCCACGTCGATAGAGCCGCCGGCTTTACTTCCGTTTTTTGCTGTCTGAATAATATCTGCTAATGTACTATAGAAGTTATATCCGCCTCTCGGTCCAACCCATACTCCGAAGTTACTTCCGAACTTCTTAACAAGTTCGCTGGATGGTGTCAGTTCTTCCGGGAATTTCTCATTAAACGTCCAGAAACCTTTGTTGTTAATTGTTGCTCCGGATTGTTCGTGCGAACCTTCGCCTATTGATCCATTATTATATGCATTCCATCCATCGTCTACTACATAGGAATCAAGAGGACTGACTTCCGCTTTATTCAACTCGCGGTCAATCTCAATGAAGGAATTCAGAATATTCTCATCACTGATCTTCATCATGTTATCGAACCATGAGTTATACTGTGTACGGAACTCTGACGGAGTTGCGATCGACTTGATATACTCGAAGAAGTCTGCCTGAATAACTTCCTGCTCCGTACTTCTTGCCGCTCCTGCAACTGTCTGCCATGTTACATACTTATTATCTGTTGTCAACTGGTTGTCTTCTTTCAATCTGCTGAATGTCTTACCGCTGTAATAGCGCATAAATCCAGTTCCGTCAACGATCTCTGTATCCGCCACCGGGAATTCACATCCGAAGAACATTCCCTGAATGTAGATCGGCTGTCCGAGGTTTGCCTTGAACTCTTCCATCTCTACGATGCCGCCTTTTCCTCTCGGAATTGTCCACTGTGCATCGGACTCTGCCACTTTCAGAGACTCAAGGTCGATGTAGTCGATTTCAGCATCTGCCATTTTGTCATCCGGCACATCGATCTCAAGGAATTTACGCATGAAGTGATCTCCTTCATACATTACGATTACTTCGTCGATCGTATAGGCTACGTCTTTGTGAGTATACGGCTTGAAAGAAAATGTTACTTTCTTACCATTCTTCTGTACTCCGTTAATCGTCGCCGTCGTATCTTCAACTTTCACTGCATCCGTATCTTTCAGCTCTAAGTCGCTTGTCTCAAATGCACGATCATCCGTATCTACCGGTGCTTTCTCTGCGTGAAGATTAAACTCTGCTCCGCCGGCAAATTGAGCTCCATTGTTTGAAGACGTTGCTACGAACTTAATCTGTTTCGCAGTACATGCTTCTTTCAAGTTCACATAGATCGGGTTCACTCCATTATACTCGAAGTCACCTCTGGCAATCGGTTCTCCCCAATCTTTGGAATCATAAGCAAGTGGATCTGTTGCTGTTGATGCATACAGCTCATATCCCTTGATATTTCCATTTGTATTTTCCCCTTCTTTTCTCGGCGTGTAAGAGAAGGACTGGAACGTCACGTCTTTTCCAAATGTAATTACTACATTGTATGGATATGCCTGAGTACCAGTTCCTCCACCATAATTAGAATGCCAAATACTATTGATATTGCCATCCAGTAAGTTCTGCGCCGGACCATCTGAATCGCCCGATGCATTCTGATAGCTGTCTGCCGTTGCTGTCCAGCCTGTACGCTCGATTGCCGGTAAGCTAATCGGTTCTTTTTGCTCTTTCGTTGTTTTTACAACGAATTCTTCACTGCCTTCTTGAGGCGTGAATACTGTGCCTTCTCCACCAGTTCTTTTGTTCACAATTTCAGTCGTGGACAATTTATTGCCCGCTGTTGAAAATGTTCTTTCAATGGCATCGTTTCCGATTGTAACAGTATTACCTTCCTGTTTTACGGTCACATTGCCATAAGGAACTGTTGTCTCATTTTCTACAGCCCCTACAACTGATGTCGTGGAGAAGACGCTCGTCACAACCATTGCTGTGGCGAGCACTGCACTGAAAAATTTCTTTTTCATAATTTTCTCTCCTTTCTCTGTGAAATTGTTTATCTTTTCACAGTCTGCATCTATTTTATGATAGCATATTCCCCTTGATTTAGATATGGCAAATATTTGTTTTGTGAATTTTGCTTAATTTTTATCAACATATCCACATTTTTTTAAGATTTCATCGGTTTTTCTTAAGAATTCTTCGATTTATTTTCCACTGTTTATTAAGAGAGATGTTTTACTCTGTTTACATCAAGAAATAACGGGAATGCTATAGTCACCCGATAAAGGAGCTTATATATATGAAGAAATACGTTTATCCGACAATGCTGATTGTTCTTTTCATCATATTAACCGCTGTAATCCTGCCGTCCGATGCCATCTATGGTTCCAATACCGACTGGCTCTCCCAACATGCCGTACTGGCAGAAACGATCCGTGATGCCTGCGTGGAACAGCACACGCTTCTTCCCGACTGGATCAATCTCGGCAGCGGCAGTAACGGATATCAGTTTTCCTACTACGGATTTTTAAGACCTGATATTCTCATCGGATGTCTCTTTCCTCAGATCCCGATGGTTTCCATTTTAATCGGTTATATGTTTTTCCTTTATCTTGCCGCCATCCTGCTCTGCTATGTATGGCTGCGAAGCGAAGAGATTTCTCCGTCTTTCGCCCTGATCGGAAGCATTCTCTTTCTGACTGCCGGATGTCTTTTCCATATGCACCGTCAGATTATGTTTGTCAATTATCTGCCGTTTTTAATCCTTGCCTTTCTATGCATTAAGAAACAGCGGTTTCGTTTCCTTCCGTTATGTATACTGCTGATCTGCCTGCACAGTTTTTATTTTGCAATCGCTGCATTCGCCTCCATCGGCTGGTACTGGCTGCGGCTGGAGGGCATTTCCTTTTGGAAGCATTCTTTTTTCAAAAAATATCTTCCTTCCGCCGCTCTTTCTATATGTATGTCTGCCGCGCTGCTTTTGCCGACCGGACTTGTACTGACAGAACACAGGCGAAACGGAGGTGGATTCTCCCTTTTTAAACTGTTGGAACTATTCGGACCAAACGTGTCCATGAACAATATTTTGTTTAACGAATACGGCTTAGGACTGACGCTCATCTGCTTTTATACGATCCTTGCCGGATTAAACCGCAAAGATCCGGCAAAAAAGAACTTCTTCGCAGACAGCGTATTATTTCTGTCTTTTGGACTGTTCGGATTCTTTTCCTACATTTTAAACGGAACGCTTTACGCAAGACCGAAAATACTCATTCCGTTTCTGCCTCTGTTCATCCTGCACTGCATCCGTTACTTAAAATCAGCCCATGCCGAAAAACATACGACAAATTCCGGCTCATGGTATCCGCTCTATCCGTTTGCGGTCATGCTCCCAATCGGACTGCTCTGGTTCAGTCAGATACAATTCCCATGGATTTTGACCGAACTTTGTCTTCTGTTTTTATTTTGCCTGATCCAAAGGAGAAAGCAGACGCCTGATTTACAGAAGCTCAAAAACCCCTGTATTTCTCGCCAAATGGAAATGCTTGTCTATCTGCTCGTACTTATTGCCCCAATCGGCATGTATATTACAACCGCATCGAAGGAAAACTGGGTAAAGAGATCCGCACTTTCATCGGATTCTCTTTCAGAAGAAGCTGCGAATGTCCCGATGGATCCGCGCTATCATTTTGACAGTCTGGCTGCCCCGCTTGCAAGCGGAAACGAAACAGTCACTTCCGAAATGACGCGAAGTTCCATGTACTCTTCTGTGACAAACAGCGCTTATTCTGATCTGTACTACGACATATTAATGACTCCCATCGGGATCAACAATCGTGTGGCTCTGCTCACCGCCGATAATCCATTCATGCTTCGGCTTCTCGGCGTTCGGTACATTGAAACCGAAAAGGATCATATTCCTTTTGGTTACACGCCGCTGTGTTCCACTGCAAAGGACACGATTATTGCAGAAAATAAAAATGTGCTTCCGAATGTTTATTTCACATCAGACACGATCTCTGAAGAAAACTTTGACCGCTTAAGCAAGATCGAGCAGCTGGAAGCGCTCTTTCAAAAAACAGTTATCAGCAATCAGAAGAAAACGTTTGACGCCAGTACTGCCGACCATTCTTCAGGTTTCTCCTCTGATTCCTCCGCTGAAAGCTTCAAGCTGCAGACATTCATCACCCCTTTTTCTCCAAAGCTTTCTGTCAGCGGCGCGCTGCCGGAAAGTCTTGATATTAAAAAGACATCGAAAGGGTATGAAATAATTTCGAAATGTAAACAATCGTTGACATTTTCGATGGACAACACGGGAAATGGCAGTATTTTGCTGCTTTCTTTTGAAGTAAAAAACAAGACGTTCCAACCTGTCGTAATTGATATTAATAAAATCCGCAACAAACTTTCGGGAACTTTCGCCCCTTATCCAAACGGAAACAATACGTTTCACTACCAACTTTCCACTGATAAGGACGCCGGCTCAACCAAGATGCATGTCACGATCCCGAAAGGACATTTTATCATCAGCCATGTGCAGTGGTATTCGTGCAGCGAACAAATTTTTAATGAAAAGAACGTCTCCCCTGCCTCGATGAGAAGGACTGCCGAAGGAAAAGAGAAACAGAACTTTCTTTCAGGCACAACCGTTTTTTCCGGAACATTTACCGCAGATCAAGACGGAATCCTTGCCACTTCGATCCCATACCAAAACGGGCTGGAACTTCTCATTGACGGAAAACAGGCAGATATCATTCGTATAAACAAAGCATTTGCCGGAACGGCCGCTGACAAGGGAACTCACCTGATAGAAATCCGTTTTTCCCCACCCGGAAAAACTGTCGGCTGCATAATAAGTTTCACTGCTCTGTCCCTATACCTTTGCAGGCTGATCTTATCTTTTCTGCATTTTATTTTGAGGGAAAAATCTTTGACTATAACATCTTGATGAAGAAAGAAGGAATTTGTTTTGAAACGAAATTATTTAAATAAAGAATTGCTTACCTATCTTATAACCGGAGTCATCACAACCGGAGTAAATTATATATTCTACAGTTTACTTTTATTTTTTCACATGCCGTATCTTGGCTCTAACAGCATCGCGTGGGCAGCCGCAGTAATCACTGCCTATACGCTGAACCGCAGGTGGGTCTTCCGATCAGACAGACGAATCCCGGAAGAATTTTTTGCATTCGCAGCATTGCGTTTCCTTACGCTGCTTGTCGAAAATCTCCTTCTGTGGATTGCCATTGACCAATTCGCTTTATCTCCGCTTATATCAAAATTGATTGTAAGCGCCGTAACTGTAATCGGAAACTATGTACTGTGCAAATACCGTGTTTTCAAAACTGCCGGCCATCGGCAGGGACAACCTATGATCAGAAAGGAGCTGCTGCCCTATGACAACCAAAAATAACGCTGCCAAAAATAATACGATCAAAAACAATATTTGTTCTTTTAAGCCTCACCTGACCGCATCTGCTGAAAAGATGCTGCCTTGCGAAGAATCAAATCCAAGTCCCGCCGCTGATGTGATCAGCATTATCGTGCCATGTTACAACGAAGAAAAAGTTCTCCCCGCTTTCTACGACGCAGTTTCAAACGCCGCATCCTCGATCGAAAGCGCTGTCTGTGAACTGATCTTCGTAGACGATGGAAGTTCTGACCGCACAGCGGATATCCTGCAGCTCTTCACCGAGAAAGATGACCGCGTCCGTTTCCTTACATTTTCCAGAAATTTCGGAAAAGAAGCCGCAATGTACGCCGGTCTTCAGAATGCATCGGGAAACTACTGTGTATTTATGGACGCCGACTTGCAGCATCCGCCCGCTTTGCTCAAAGAGATGTATCATGCCGTCAAATACGAAGGGTACGACTGCTGTGCAGGTCTAAGAGAAGACAGATCCGGCGAAAATCCGGTCCGAACATTTTTATCCCGCTCTTTCTACCACCTGATCGGCAAAACATGTCATCTTGACATGGGTGACGGAAAGGGAGATTTCCGAATGATGAACCGCGCCATGACCGATTCCGTTTTGGAACTCAAAGAATACAACCGCTATATGAAAGGGATCTTCTCTTTCGTCGGATTTGACACGAAATGGATTCCATTTCACAACACCGAGCGCGCCGCAGGAAAAACAAAGTGGAATTTCCGTTCTCTGTTCCGCTATGCCATGGACGGAATTTTATCCTTCTCTTCCGCTCCTGCTTCCCTTCCCGGATTCATCGGAATATTTCTTTTGATCGCCGCGGTTGTCACAGAACTCGTTTCCGTCTTAACCGGACACGGAACAAACTGGATCATCCTGCTTATCTGCCTGATTCTCGCGTTAAACGGAATACAGATGATCTTCCTGTCTCTGCTTGGACAATATATGTCAAAAGATTATATGGAAAGTAAGAAGCGGCCGATCTATATTATAAAAAAGAAAGGGGGGTTTTAAAATCCCCTCTCTTTCTATTCTACGACAACTCTAAGTTCCCTGTATAAAGCTGATAATATGTTCCTTTCTGCGCCAGCAGTTCATCATGCGTTCCACGTTCGATAATGCGTCCGTGTTCCAGCACCATGATTGCATCGCTGTTTCGGATCGTCGAAAGTCTATGGGCGATCACGAATACGGTACGTCCCTTCATCAAGTTATCCATGCCTTTTTGAACGATACTTTCCGTTCTTGTATCAATAGAGGATGTCGCTTCATCAAGGATCAGTACCGGAGGATCGGCAATAGCGGCTCTGGCAATCGCAAGAAGCTGACGCTGCCCCTGAGACAATTCTTCCCCGTCTCCGCTCAAGCGTGTCTCATAACCTTTCGGAAGCATCTTGATAAATCCGTCTGCGTGAGCCAGCTCTGCTGCCTTATAAACTTCCTCGTCTGTGGCATCCAGCTTTCCGTAACGAATGTTTTCCATGATCGTTCCTGTAAACAAATGTGTATCTTGAAGAACGATACCAAGCGATCTTCGCAGGTCCGACTTTTTAATCTTGTTAATATTAATGTCATCATAACGGATCTTTCCATCCTGCACATCGTAGAAGCGATTGATCAAGTTCGTGATCGTTGTCTTTCCTGCTCCCGTCGATCCGACAAAGGCTAGTTTCTGCCCCGGTTTCGCGTACAGGGTCAGATCATGGAGCACCATATGATCTTCCGTATATCCAAACGTCATATCATAAAATCTCACATCACCTTTCAGCTCCGTATAAGTCACCGTACCGTCAGCCTGATGCGGATGCTTCCACGCCCATAAACCAGTTCTTTCTTTGCACTCTGTAAGATTTCCATTTGCATCTTTCTTTGCATTTACAAGAGTAACATATCCTTCATCTACTTCCGGCGCTTCATCCATCATATTAAAAATACGTTCTGCACCCGCAAGAGCCATAATGATCGAGTTAAACTGCTGGGCGATCTGCATAAACGGCTGGGTAAAACTCTTCGTAAACTGAAGATAAGACGCCATCACACCGAGCGTAATATTTCCAATGCCGAGAACAGAAAGAGCTCCGCCCAGCACAGCAGTCAAAACAAACTGCAAGTTTCCAAGGTTTCCGATGACCGGTCCCATAATACTTGCAAATGTATGCGCCTTAGATGCGCTCACAAACAACTTCTCATTAAGCGCATCAAACTCCTCTTCCGAAATCCGCTCATGGTTAAACACTTTAACGACACGCTGCCCCGTCATTCGCTCTTCCACAAATCCGGTGATATTTGCCAGATCAAGCTGCTGCCGCACGAAATATTTTCCGCTGTTTCCGCCGACAACTCTCGATACAAACGTCATCACCCCGATCATCACAACGGCAAGTACGGTCAAAATCGGACTCAACACAAGCATGGCGATAAATGTCACTACGATCGTGAGCGCCGACATCAGAACCTGCGGGATCGACTGATTAATCATCTGCCGGAGCGTATCCGTATCATTCGTATAAAGGCTCATGATCGAACCATTTGTATTCCGGTCAAAATAACGGATCGGCAATTTCTGCATATGCTCAAACATTTCATCACGGACACGCTTAAGCACTCCCTGACCGATCACGACCATAAGCCGTGTGTATACAAAGGAAGCAATCACACCGCTTAAGAAAATGCATGCCAACACACCCAGCGCCTGATACAGTTCCGTATAATCAGGGCTTTTTTGTCCGATCAACGGGATGATATAGTCGTCTAACAAAAACTTCAATGACAAAGAAACCGAGATTGTTGCAATGGAGCTGACAAGAATACAGATCAATACAATAATAAACTGAACTTTATATGTCTTTGTCACATAGCCAAGCAGACGTTTTGCCGTTTTCAGAGTGTTTTTATCCACAGACGGCTTCTGTCCTCTCTCTTTACTCATCGATTCCGCCCCCTTTCATCTGCGATTCATACACTTCCCTGTAAATCGCATTTGTTTTCAGCAATTCTTCCGAAGTTCCGATTCCGTTGATCTCTCCGTTATCCATAACAATGATCACATCGGCATCTTCTACAGAAGAAACTCTCTGTGCGATAATGATCCGTGTCGTATCAGGGATCTCTTCTCTGAACGCCTGACGGATCAGCGCGTCTGTTTTTGTATCTACCGCACTTGTCGAATCATCCAGAATAAGGATCTTCGGCTTTTTCAAAAGCGCCCTTGCAATACACAGTCTCTGTTTTTGACCTCCTGACACATTATTTCCGCCCTCAACAATCATCGTTTCATATTGATGCGGAAACTCTCTGATAAATCCATCCGCCTGCGCCAGCTTACATACACGTTCTACTTCCGCATCACCGGCATTTTCATCTCCCCAACGAATGTTCTCATAAATACTTCCTGTAAAAAGTACGTTTTTCTGAAGCACGACAGACACCTGATCCCGCAGTACTTTCAAATTATAGTCCCGCACATCGACTCCTCCGACTTTCACCGTTCCCGATGTCACATCATACAGTCTCGGGATCAACTGTACAAGCGTTGACTTTGCACTTCCTGTACCGCCGATAATTCCAACAATCTGACCGCTCTTAATATGAAGATTTACATCTTTTAACGAAAGATTGCCTCCTTCACCTGAATAACTAAAATCCACATGGTCAAATTCAATATCACCGTTCGCAACTTCTGAGACAGCGTCTTCTTTATCTTCCATTTCCGGCGCTTCATCCAGTACTTCATTAATACGTTCCGTAGATGCTTCTGCGATCATGATCATTACAAACACAAACGACACCATCATAAGAGAGGTCAGTATCTGAAGCGCATAGACGATCACACTTGTCAGTTCTCCCGTAAGCATATCGCCGCTCATAATACTCTCGCCTCCGATCAGAACCATTGCCAGCACAACAACGTACATTGTGAACTGCATCGTCGGAGAGTTCCACGCAACGATCTTTTCCGCTTTCGTAAAAAGCCGGAATACAACGCCCGAGATTTTCCCGAATTTTTCCACTTCATGCTCTTCCCTCACATACGCTTTCACAACACGGGCTGCATTGACATTTTCCTGAACGACATTATTTAATTCATCATATTCATCAAATACTTTGATAAAATGAGGATGCGCCTTCTTCGCAATAAAGATCAAAATACCTCCCAGCACCGGGATTGTAATCAACATCATCAGCGCGATTGCCGGACTGATCGTCACAGTCATGATCAAAGACATCACGATCATAATCGGCGCTCTCGCAAGAAGGCGGATTGTAAACATATACGCCATCTGTACGTTCGTAATATCTGTCGTCAATCTTGTTACAAGTCCCGGCGTCGAAAAATGATCGATATTGCCGAAAGAAAAATCCTGAATCTTATAGAAAATATCATGCCTCAAGTTTTTTGCATAACCCGAAGACGCTATGGCAGCAAGCTGTCCGGCCTTTGCTCCGAAAAAGAGAGCAACGACCGCAAGCGCTACGAGCAAAACTCCCAACTTGATAATATATGCCATATCGCCGTTCATGATCCCTACGTCAATGATCTTTGCCATCAACAGCGGGATGAGCACTTCTACAAACACTTCCGCCGCAACAAGAACAGGCGTCAGAAATGACTGCTTTTTATACTCGCGCACGGAGCGCAGTAATTTTTTATCCATCTTCCTATGATCCCCTTTCTTCTATTTCCGCATTCCCAAACTATACGTTCTGTCTATTCCAACTCTTTTTTATTCTCCATGCAGCAGCTCTCATCTTCAGACAGATTCGCCGATATTTGTTCCAGCACATCCATACAGATTTCCATCTTTTCATCCGGTATTCCCCGACGAATGATCTTCTCTGTACAATCTATATTCATCAGTACATGTTCTCTGACCTTCTCCGCTTTTTCTGTCGGCACGATCTTTTTCAGCCGTGCATCCCGATCTTCTGCTTTCCTTGTGATGAATCCATTCTTTTCCAATAACTGCAGGATCCCTGTCCCCGTTGACCTTCGAATCTGAAACTCTGCTTCAATATCTTTCTGATAAATATCTCTGCTCAGCGACTGCAGCAATACATAATGAAGTACATGTCTCTGCATATTCGTCAGCGAATCTTCTTCCTCATGACAATTCATTCTCCGCTTTAGCTGATGAGAGATCCGATTAATGATCTTTCCTGCATCCCGCCGCTCGTTCATAATCTTTCCTCTTCTCTTTCCGCTTCTTTCGTTCCGCAAATGATACCTTCGTTTTCTATGTAAATTATAATAGTTCGGGTGCTAACAATATAGTATATGTATCAAAATTTTTAATGTCAATCCTTTCTTTCTGCACAATTTTACAATTTATACCATTTTAACGAATTTTTTACTGTTTTCCTTAACAAAGTATAGCAATTTAACAAATAAAATTGTATAATAAAAGGGAGTAAATTATAAGGGAGGACTCAAGCATGAAACAAAATAATATGTTAGCCATGATCTTGGCCGGTGGACGCGGTTCCCGTCTTCATGACCTGACCCAAAAAGTTGCCAAACCGGCTGTTTCATACGGCGGAAAATATCGAATTATTGATTTTCCACTCAGCAACTGTGCCAACAGCGGAATTGATGTTGTCGGCGTATTAACACAGTACGAATCCATTCTTCTTAACAGTTATGTAGCTGCCGGAAGACGTTGGGGATTGGACGCGAAAGACAGCGGCGTCTATGTACTCCCGCCCCGTGAAAAATCAGATGCCAATCTTGATGTTTACCGTGGAACTGCTGACGCGATCTCACAGAATATCGACTTTATCGACACTTATTCTCCGGAATACCTTCTTATTCTCTCCGGCGACCATATTTACAAGATGAACTATGCAAAGATGCTCGCATTCCACAAAGAGAGTAAAGCCGACGCAACGATTGCGGTAATCGAAGTTCCGCTCAAGGAAGCCAGCCGTTTCGGTATTATGAACACAGACGAAACAGGACGTATCGTAGAATTCGAAGAAAAACCGGAACACCCGAAGAGCAATCTTGCTTCTATGGGTATTTACATCTTCAACTGGAAACTGCTCCGCAAGACACTTCTTGCCGATATGAAGAACGCAGATTCAAGCCACGATTTCGGAAAAGATATCATCCCGACACTTCTTACCAACGAGAAAAAACTTTGCGCTTACAAGTACAAAGGCTATTGGAAAGATGTAGGAACGATTGATTCTCTTTGGGAAGCAAACATGGATCTTCTCGACAAAAACAATGCCCTTGATCTGAACGATCCGGCATGGAAGATCTATACAGAAGACGTTACAGCTCTTCCGCAGTACATCGGCGCTGATGCCGTTGTTGACCGCGCATTTATCACACAGGGCTGTGTTGTCAACGGAAAAGTGAAAAATTCCGTCCTGTTTACAGGCGCAAAAGTAGCGGAAGGAGCACAGGTGATCGACAGCGTTCTTATGCCGGGCGCAGAAGTTGCCGAAGGTGCAGTCGTTACCCGCGCGCTCGTTGCCGACGGTATTAAGATCGGCAAGAATGCTGTTGTCGGAAGTGCAGACAGCAAAAATATCGAGCTTGTTGCCAAACGTGTAAAGGGGGATGAATAATATGAACAAAGCTTTTGGAATTATAAATTTTGCCGGAAATCATATTAAAGTAGACGGTCTTCAGGACTTCCGTCCTGTAGGTGCGTTCTCTTTCCTCGGTCGATACCGTATCATCGATTTCCCAATCTCTAATATGAGCAACAGCGGAATCGACAACATCGAAGTGTTTGTACGCAGAAAACCGCGTTCCCTCACAGAGCATCTCGGAACAGGACGTCACTATAACATCAACTCCAAGCGCGGCAGTCTGAATATCATGTACACAGAGCATGGTCAGATCGGCGATATTTACAGCACAGATATCACTGCATATATGGAGAATATGGACTGTCTTGAAGAGATGAAACAGGAATATGTTGTGATCGCACCAAGCTACATGGTTTACAAGGCGGATTACAGTGAGTTCCTTGACGCACATATCGAATCCGGCGCTGATATTTCTATGATGTATCACTCGGTAGACAACGCAAAAGAAGCGTTCCTGAACTGTTATGTTCTGAATATCAACAAACAGAAAGGTGTCCTTTCTATTGAGCAGAATCACGGCAATGCAAAGAACCGCAACATTTCAATGGATACATATGTTATGAAAAAAGATCTTTTCATCGAACTCGTACGCAAAGCCAGCAAGATGTCATCCATGTATACATTTTCTGACATTATCGATGAAGAATCTCAGAACCTTGATATCCGCGCGGTATCTCATCGTGGATTTTTCGCAGTGATCAATGATTTCAACGCATATTATCAGGCAAATATGTCGCTTGTAAATCCGACTAATGCGAGCAGCCTTTTTGATAAAGACTGGCCGATCTACACACACACGAACGATTCCTGCCCGACACAATATTTTGAGGGCAGCAAAGTAACTTCTTCTGTTATTTCCAACGGCTGTCTGATCGAAGGTACTGTTGAGAACTCGATCATCGGAAGAAGCTGCGTCATCAAACCCGGCGCGATTGTAAGAAACTGTATCATATCTGCAGACGTTGTCATCGGAAAAGGAGTTCATGTAGAGAATCTTGTTGTAGACAAACACGCCCGCCTCATCCGCGGAAAACGTGTCATCGCAGCTCCTGACAAACCGGGATATGTAAAACGTGGCGATAAACTTTAATCATAAAAAATCCCGAAAACATAGCTTCGAGATTTCCTCCTTAACAGGATCTTATAAACAGTACAGGGAGTCCACGGCAAGTATTCTGCCTCGGACTCCCTGTATTTTTGCAATGGCGATGAGCCAAATTCCGGCTTGCACAAGACCTTGGCGACCACTTACAATCCCGGAATGTGCCTTTGGACGCTTCCGGCAACTGTCTTTTATAAATCCGAATATCCTCTTTTCCTGCTGGATTTTCCGTTCTGATTCCTATATAATTATAGTAATTTTAATTATAGTAAAGTTTATTCCCAACAACTTTCCACATCTGAAAAGGAGCACGATTACCATGTTGAAATCTTACATCGCTTTCGACCTTGAGACAACCGGATTAAATCCTATGACAAACGAAATTATAGAAATCGGAGCTTTAAAAGTCCGTAACGGAAAAGTCAGCGAACGTTTTATGGAATTTATCAAACCGACAGAGCTTATTTCTCCCGCAATCACAGACTTAACCGGCATCTCGAACGATATGGTTCGCTCTGCCAGAACTGCGCGTTCCGTCATCTCAGATTTTGTAGACTTTTGCGAAGACGATATTCTTATAGGACACAATATCATCTTTGACTACAGTTTCACAAAATGCACTGCCGCCCGCGAAGGACTTTCTTTTGAGAAACTTGGAATCGACACTTTAAAGATTGCCAAAAAAGTCCACCCCGAACTGGAATCCCGAAGTCTGGGCGCTTTGTGCGATCACTACAGCATCGAAAACAAGGCAGCGCACCGCGCCTATTTCGACGCGCTTGCAACTGCCAAATTATATCAAACTCTTTCTCATTACTTCGAAGCAGAGAATCCGAAAACATTTAAACCAGAACAGCTTACATATAAGATCAAAAAACCTCAGCCTGCCACCCCGAAACAGCTTGCTCTTCTTGAACGTCTCACGAAAAGAACCGGAAGCATTTTTCCGAATGCCGACACACTGACCCGAAGCGAGGCTTCCAAAATGATCGACAAGCTGCTGAAAGGAATTTGATTTTTTACATTTACATTTTCCACATATAATCTTCAACAATTTCAAACGGTGCAGGGCCTACATTGAGCACAGCCGAATGAAATTCCTTTTGTAAGAAATCTTTTCCTTTCTCATCAACCCATTTTTTCTTCAATTCCAGAAACTCTACATACCCGATATAATATTTCAGATAATTGGCGGGCGACCCTAAGATTAACTCGTATATCTCCCCCACAGTCTCTGCATCTGTGATGCCATAATTTTTAAAAAACCGAAGCGCATCGTCAATACTCCAGCCATCATAATGGATCCCTATATCTGCAAGTGCATAAAGAGCCAATATGATAGAGGCATTTTTCTGCAGCAAAACTGCCTGTTCTTTCGACAGTCCCATCAGATAATAACTTCCCATCTCCGCATAGGTTGCCCACCCTTCTACATAACCTCCGAAATCAAGCAGGCTGCGGATCGGATCCGGATCAGTGCTTTCATAATAGATCGTCTGATAGAGATGGCCGGGATATCCTTCATGGGCAAGCGTCGTAAAAAGCGTCATATCATTTCCCATGCGCGCCCGGTTAATATAGATTACATTTTGCCCGGAATTATCAATGGCAGGGATCATATAGAACGCAGGACTTAGATGTTCTTCCATCGATTCCGGCACATATTTTACTTGTAAGTCTGTTTTAGGAGGTTTCGGAAACGCCGTTTCACAGCCTTCTTTCAACTGTTCCAAAATCTGCTCTGCCTTTTTGTTCGACATAAGAGCGGCTGCTTCTTTCGCTTCCTTCGTTGTCATCCCAAGCACCTGCTCCATTGCCGTAAGATCTTCATTGATCTGCCGTCGTGTCATATCTTTCAGTTCTTCCACCGACCGTCCTGATCCTGTCGACTGACGCACGAGCAGTTCATAATACGCCTTTCCTTCCGGAAAATGCACTAGCCCTTCCTCGTTTTTTCCTTCCCCTTTCAGTCCTTCAAGTTCCTCTGTCAGACGCTCGTATGCCGGAAAAACATAATCGGATACGGCAAGTGCATTTTCTTGTATATAGTCACTTTTTTCTTTCTCCGTCAACTCTTTTAATTCCATCACGCGGTCTGCAAATGTAGAATATAAGTAGTTTCCGTTTCCTGTTTCAAGGAATGCCCGACACTGATTGATTACAGTTTCTACTGCCTGATCCGACATAAACAACCCCGCTTCCGCCTTCTGTTTCTCAAACTCTATAATCTCCTCAAAATACGTTTCTGTCTGACGCACAAGCGCCAAATAAACGTCCACATCTTCCCTGTCATAAAACCGATATTCCGATAAAACAACCGGGAGCTGTGTCTGCGCCCCGCTCACAAGCCCAAGAGGTTCTTCGTACATTGTATAATCTGCGCTTTTTTTCATCATCTTTAACCGATAATTTAAAATATCATATGTAATCTTATTTTGAGTATTTAATTGATCGTATTCGAATTTCAACAGAGCCTGCCTCATATTTTCCGCCGCAGCCTTGACTGTTTCCGGCTCTCTTTCAAATTGACCGAATGTGGCGCCAGACACTTCGATTCCATACTCTTCCGGAGCTTTGAGCGTATAGTGAAGGCTAATTGTATTCGCGGACACTTCTTTACAAAATAATTCCTTCGTATATTCCTCGAATTTCGCATCCTCGCTTTGACCTTCCGATGCATTTTTTGCAGCGCATCCACTTGCCCCTCCGACAACAGAGAAAGCAACTGCCACAGCAAGGAGCAAAGCAACCATTTTCCTTACCGACATCCCGACCCCCGAACCGTCTTTTACTGCATCCTATGTTTCCTTTTTTCCTAATATACATCGCTTTTTGAGGAATGTATCTGCACAGCGTACATAGAATCAAATAATCCGTGTATTCTGTAAAGGAAGGTCTTTTTATGCATCTGCTCGTCTATGTTTCCAATTATATAGTTCCGTTCCTTATTTTAAGTATCGTTGTCTACGGTCTTTTTGAAAAAGTCAATGTTTATGAAACATTTATCAAAGGAGCTAAAAGCGGATTTTTTACTGTCATCCGTATTATGCCCACACTGATCGGACTGATGGCCGCAGTCGGAATACTCCGCGCATCGGGATTTCTCGATTTTATCGCGGCACTGATCGGAAACTTTACGGATCTGATCGGATTTCCCGGAGAACTTGTTCCTCTTACTGTTGTAAAAATGTTCTCTTCTTCTGCCGCGACCGGACTTCTGCTGGATCTTTTCAAGCAATTCGGACCTGACTCTCATATTGGACTTATCGCCTCGATCTCGCTTGCCTGCACAGAAACGATCTTCTATACGATGAGCGTTTATTTCATGACTGCCGGAATCAAAAAATCCCGCTACACGCTTGCAGGCGCTCTCATCGCGACATTCGCAGGACTTGCAGCAAGTGTTCTGCTTGCCTGACCGCCGCACTTGTGCTCCAATCAGGAGCTGAACGAGGGTTTGGGATTGTAGATAAAACTTCTTTGTGCTAATATAATATTATCATGTAAATACGGAGGTGTTTTTATGGCAAGTGTGACATTAGAACACTTATCAAAAACTTACTCAAACGGTTTTGTTTCCGTAAACGACGTCAGTCTTCATGTTGATGACGGTGAATTTATCACGTTTCACGGTCCGAGCGGTTGTGGCAAATCCACTATTTTACGCATGATCGGCGGACTGGAAGACATCACTTCGGGAAAGATTTATCTCGGCGACGAATTATTGAACGATATCCTGCCGCGAGACAGGCGGCTTGCGATGGCTTTTCAAAATTACACGCTTTACAAGCATTTCAACGCCTATGACAATATGGCTCTCGGTCTGCGGCTAAGAGATCTTCCCCGCAATATTATCGACAACCGTGTGAATGACGCCGCCAGCCTTCTCGGAATTTCAGGAGTTCTTAACCAAAAGATCAAGTCCCTTTCCGAAAGAGACAAGCAAAAAGTGGCTCTCGGACGCGCGATCGTCTGCCACCCGAAAGTACTCCTTGTAGACGAAGACTTCGCGCGGCAAGATCCCGAACGCAGGAAAGAGATGCTCTGTGATATTTTGGAAATCAACGAAGAACTTAAGATCACGGTTTTGTATGTGACAAACGATCCTTTGGAAGCACGAACATTAGGGAAAAAAATTGTTTTTATGAAAGACGGAAAAATAACCGATATCGGATAACCTCCGATATCGGTTATTTTAGATGTGAAACTTTTAAGTTTCATTAGCTATTTTTTATCTTCTCAAGATAGTTGTAAATTTCTCTTTTCTGCATACCTCGATCTTTCGCCGTTTTCTTCATCGCATCTTTTCTGTCAATCCCCTGCGACAAATAATATTCCATATGCTCTTCAATCGAAAGTTGCGTCCATCGCTCCTGCTCTTCCTGTTCAATCGTTTCCCGGCTCAAGCCTTCAACGACAAGAACACACTCTCCCTTCGGCGTATGTTCCTCATAATAGGACGCCGCCCCGGAAAGGGTTGATCTGTACACCGTTTCATGGCGTTTTGTCAATTCTCTGCAAACACTGACCTGACGATCCCCCAATCGTTCTGCCAGTAATTTTAATGTTTTAACAAGCCTGTGCGGAGCTTCATACAGTACGATCGTTCTCTGTTCCTTCTCCAGCGAACTTAACACTGCTTCCCTCTCCTTTTTCTCCGGTGGAAGGAATGCTTCGAATGCAAATCTTCTTGTTGGAAGACCGGAGATCGTAAGCGCCGTTACGCATGCCGCTGCTCCAGGCACTGCCGTCACCGTAATCCCCGCTTCATGACACATACGCACAAGTTCTTCTCCGGGATCGGAAATCCCAGGCGTGCCCGCGTCTGTAATCAAGGCAATATTCTTTCCTTCAGAAAGCTTCTCTACAAGCTTTCTCCCTTTCTCAAACTTATTATATTCATGATAGCTTGTCATCGGAGTCTGAATCTCAAAATGATTAAGAAGCTTCACACTGTTACGCGTATCTTCTGCTGCAATGAGATCCGCCTCGCGAAGCACACGAACCGCCCGAAATGTCATATCTTCCAGATTCCCGATCGGTGTCGCGCACAAATAGAGCGTTCCTGCCATCTTTCCCTCCCGTTTTTCCTTTCCTTGCTTTTATGATCTTAGCTGACTCTCGTTTTCTTTTCTTGTTTTTCTTGTTTTATCCGATTCTCATGTTCTTTGATTTCACCGCTCTGTTTATTTGACTGTCTATTCATAGATCACAATCGGAGGTTCTACTATTACGCGCTGTTTTGCCCCGCGCACACCTTCGATCAAAACCATCGTCGGCTCTTTATTAATATGTGGATAAATAAACTGAATCCGCTTCGGCTCTATCTTATAATGATTCATTTTAATCATGATTTCCGTCAATCTAAACGGTCGGTGTATCATATAAAATCTGCCTTTATCCTGCAGAAGTCTCATGCTTTCCCGCAAAATATCATCAAGCGTACAAAGCACTTCATGCCTTGCAATCGCTTTCGCATCTTCGGGATTACGCAGACCATGTTCTGCGATCATATACGGCGGATTTGTCGTGATCACATCAAAAAAGGCCGGCTTAAATATTTCCGCCGCCTCCTTGATATCACCGGTCACGATGTCCACTTTTTCTTCCAGTCCATTGTATGACACGCTTCTTCGCGCCATCTTCGCCATCTCCGGCTGTATTTCCAATCCTGTAAAATGGCTGCCCTTCGTCTTTGCAGACAAAAGAATCGGTATAATCCCGTTTCCCGTTCCCAGATCAAGCACCCGTTCTCCCGGCTTTACTTTCACAAAATCCGAAAGAAAAACCGCATCTACACCAAAACAGAACTTCTCGGGATTCTGGATCAGTTCAAGACCATTAAGCTGCAAATCATCCAGCCGTTCTCCCTCCAACAGTTCCGCCGTTCTCGGCTCTCTCGACTTTCCATGTCCTTCTCCGTCTCGATCTGACAGAACCGCATCCTTCTCTTCCGTCCGCTCTTTGGCGGCAGCCGCCTTATATTCATCCGACATCCGGTCCTCGTACTCCTTATTCTTTTTCCAGTTCCGCAAGCTGTTTCAGCTCTTCTTTCGTAACCTTCTGTTTCTTTCTTCTAGGCTTAAACTTCAGTTCATCTGCTAAATATTCCCTGATCTCTTTCTCATCATTTTCAAGGTTCACGATAACTTTCACCTGTCTGCGAAGAACACTCAGTGAATGAACGACTCCTGTAAGACCATCCTTTGTTGTAACCGAATCTCCCACCGACGGAAGCTGGCTGTTAAGCATCTCATAAGTCTCTTCCTCATTCGTCAGACAACACATCAGTCTTCCACACACCCCTGAGATCTTCGTCGGATTCAGAGAAAGATTCTGCTCTTTTGCCATCTTGATCGACACCGCAGAAAACTCCGTTAAATACGTGCTGCAGCAAAGCGGACGCCCGCAGATTCCGATACCGCCGCGGATCTTCGTCTCATCTCGAACGCCGATCTGACGAAGTTCGATTCGGGTCCGAAAGACAGCCGCGAGATCCTTTACAAGCTCTCTAAAGTCAATTCTCCCATCTGCTGTGAAATAAAATAATATCTTATTACCATCAAAAGTGTACTCGACATCGATCAGCTTCATTTCCAGCTCATGCTTGCGAATCTTTTCAAGACAGATTTTAAACGCTTCTTTTTCTTTCTTTTTATTTTTCTCGACTACTTTCTGATCCTGTTCTGTCGCGATCCTGATCACTGACTTCAGCGGCTGGATCACTTCCTCTTCAGCCACTTCTTTCACGCCGCTCACAACGCGTCCGAACTCCACGCCTCTGGCAGTCTCGACAATTACATTGTCGCCCTGTTTTATGTCAAACTGTCCGGGAGAGAAAAAATAAATCTTCCCTGCCGTACGAAATCTGACTCCGATTACTTTTATCATTTTGTCAATTCTCCTTTATTGTCAACAGGAGCAGCTCCATCGTCAGCTCAAAATTTACATTCGCTTTCATTCGCGCCTTTGCCTTTTCAAGCGAATCAAGAATATTCTCAATTCCTTCATATGAGCTTTTTTTCGCCCGCTCCCGAATATATTTCATCTGATCGGAAAATACAACCCGATCCACACTTCTCGTTGCCTTATAAATCAGGACGTCCCGGTACCAGATAGCGATCATGTCAAGATAATCGCTGATCTCCATCTTATAAATCATACAGCGCTTTACCGCTTCCATCAGATCCGGAACAGTCATCTCATCTATATTTCTGAGCAAATGGACGACTTCCTCTTTGATCTCATTGAAATATTCCGAATTTGCCAGCATGATCGCCTTTCCCATATTTCCCTGGGCAAATGCTACGCAGACGTCCGCCTTATAATCCGGAACTTCCAACTGCTCCATAAGATACTTCTTTACAAGCTGATCCTTAATGTTCCGAAGTTTCATCATAACACATCTTGAGCGGATTGTCGGAAGAAGCGTCTCGGCATTCTCTGTCAAAAGCATGATAACCGCATACTCCGGCGGCTCTTCAATCGTCTTCAAAAGCGCGTTCTGCGCCTGCACGCTCATCATATCCGCATCTGCAATAATATATACTTTATATTTACTGCTGTACGGACGGATCACAATATCATCATTGATCTGCACGCGGATATCATCCACGCTGATCGTATTCGGCTTCTCATGCATCACCCTGATAATATCCGGCTGATTGCCGCTCACCGCCTGCCTGCACGAACGGCATTTGCCGCAGGCGTCGCCGTCTTCATCCCGGTTCTCACACTGCAGGCTCATGGCAAACAAATTCGCAAGCAGCTTCTTTCCCGAACCTCTCTCGCCATTCAGTATATACGCGTGAGAAACCGCATCCGCAGTCACCGCATTCTGAATGTACTTAATAATATTCTTATGTCCTACTACGTCTTTAAAACCACTCATCCATATCACCTGCACTCATAAAATTAATTTTTATTATATGCCCTATCGGGATCATCTCCCTTTAAAACATACTCCTATTGTACTACAACTTTAAATTAAAAGGTATTACAAAACAGTGAAATCTATCAAAAACTAATTAAATCTATCGCATTTCTTTAATATATGCCCCGATCTCATCAAGACACTCCGGCAAACTTTCATTATAAAAGCGCCGTGTAATTCCACTTTCCACAAGATTCTCTTCTGAAAAATCTTTCTCATCCGCAAGAAATCTCCTGCACATCTCCGCATATTTCGGCTGATCCTGTCTGCGTTCCCGCTCAAGCGCCCGGGCAAGTCTCAGACCATCCTCCACTTCAAGATAGACCGGCACAAGCGCCTTCTCCCCGAAATACTTTCTCAGCGCCTGATACGACACAAGCGTTCCGATCAAAAGGTAATCCGATCCATCCAGATCGATCTGTCCGTCATCCGCAGTAAAATAAGTCCACACTCCGCAGCGGGTATGATAAGACCGCGCTTCAATCACCTGAGACTTCTCTTCCATCTCATGCAATTTCTCCTCATCCACAAAATAATATTCCACACCATTTTGCTCTCCCTCACGGATCGGACGGGTCGTATACGGCACGACTGAACGCAGATCGGGATATTGTTCTTTTAATTTTTTATAAACGGTATCTTTTCCCGAAGAACTCTTTCCCATTACATAATAGATTTTACCCATTTATCAATACCTCAATCTTTCCTTTCTTCTTCGTGCCTTCAATTTGAAATCCCATTTCTTCGTATTCTTTTATCCGTTCTGCCGTTTTCTCCGAGATTCTCTCTCCCGGAACGATCAAAGGAATCCCCGGCGGATACAGATATGCGTACTCTCCCGATATCCTTCTGCTGCACTTTTCCCATCCGACAGATTCACACCCTTCCTCACGGCGCAGCCGCTTTGCATCACCTGGATTATACACATAAGTATTTCTTTGCTTTTCCTCTTTCCACAAGATGTTCTTACAAATATCTCCATGCACATCTATATCTTGTAACAAAGAATTATTTCTTCCGCTTTTTCCGATTTTTGCAAGTTTTCTGTCAATCTCTTTCAACGCCAGCACCAGCCGCTCTAATCCTTCCTCTGTATCGGCCAGAGATGTCATCAAAACAACATATGATCCCGCTGCCATTTCAGGTTGCAGTAAATATTTATCTTTCAATTCATTATATAATTGTTTTCCAGTAAATTTATTTATTTCTTTGTTTTTGACAGCGATCACAATCTTGGATCTATCATACTTCTCTGATTCCACCAGCTGCAATTCAGAAAGGCTCTTCAGCCTTTCCCGAACCGACTGCAGGCGTTTCGCATACTGAGCAAAAACAGGACTTTCTCTATCTCCGACAAAACGAATACACTCATCAATCCCTGCCATAAGTACATAAGAAGGACTGCTTGACTGCAGCATATGAAGATATTCTCTGACATTCTCTCTGTCTGCCAAAGTTCCGTTCATATGCAGAAGCGCCGTCTGGGTCAAAGACGGAAGCGTCTTATGTAAACTATGAATAACCAGATCTGCTCCCAGCTCGTTGCTGTTCATCGGAAAATACGGATGAAATCCAAAATGTGCCCCATGCGCTTCGTCTACGATCAGCGGAATCCCTTTTTTATGAACAATCTCGGCAATCCGCCTCACATCAGAAACAACGCCGTCATAAGTAGGCGATGTAACGACCACTGCCTTTATCTTCGGATATTCTTCAAGAAGTCTTTCGATCTCTTCCGGCGATGCCTCTCCGTTTAGCTCCTGACCAAAAGAACACTTATCGCCGATATTCAGCTTTTCCGGATAAATATAGATCGGATGAAGACCATTCATCTCAACTGCATGATATACTGATTTGTGACAGTTTCTTGCCATTAATATCCAATCTCCGGCTCTTGTATTTCCCATAACTGCGCTCAGCAGTCCGACCGTACTTCCGTTGACAAGATAATGCGTTTCCTCCGCATGATATACGTCTGCCGCATATTCCTGCAGATCTTTTAAAATTCCTTCCGCATGATGAAGATCATCAAATCCGTCAATCTCCGTAATATCTATCTCATACGGAAGATTTGCCCCGATCAATGCCGCATTTCTCTTATGTCCCGGCATATGAAAAGGATAGTAGTCCGAATTTCCATATGACACAAGTTTTTTATACAGTGATTCCATTTTTATACCCCTGTCAAATATCCCGAATTTTTTCCTACTTTATCATACCATGCTTTTCCCAAAAGAAATAGTCTGTATTTTCCAAAATCATTTTCATGTAATATGCCATTGCAAAAAAATGCTGTGACGATACCTTTCCGTATCATCACAGCATCATAAAACTATTTCCTGCGTTTCTTACCAGCAAATCCTGCCGCGCCAATCATTGCTGCAAGCGCTGCCGCCAATATCACCGCTGTTCCTGTAAGAGGAGTCTTGTCTCCTGTCTGAACGGTGTTAATCTGTTCCGGTTCAGACGGTTTCGGTGTCTCCTGTTTCGGTTCTTCCGGTTTTGGTTCCGCCGGTTTGACATATTTGTTCATAAATGTCGGCGGAACGCCCTGATCGTAATGAACCACGGCATTGAGACTTCCCTCTCCGTCATCTGTCACCTCGATCATCACGCCATATTCTGTCGTATCATAAATGATATTTTTTTGCTTATCATTTTTCTCGGCAATAACGTACTTATAAGTACCTGCCGACTCAAATCCGATCGATTTAAACATAACCTGTCCGTCCTGATCGTTCGTTGCCTCATCAATCACCGTTCCGTTGTCCTTCAGCAAGAACGTAAACTGACCTGCTTTCAAATCTTTATTCTTCAGTATCTTCGATGTTCCGAGAACAACCGACGTAGGCGATGCTTTATAACTGTTTTCAAACACGATCTCCTGTGATCCAACTGATGACTCTGCCGATGCGCTCATCGTACCGTCGCCATTATCTGTCACCTTCACCACAACTTTATATTCTCTTGCGTCGTATGTAATCCCCTTCAATCCCGTATTTCTTTCACGGATTGTATAAGAATACTCGCCCGGAGTTGTATATGTAATTGAATCGAAAGCAACTTTTCCGTTTTCATCATTAACAGCTTCCCGAATTGATTTATCTTTATCGCTAATCAATTCAAATGTAAACTCTCCATTTCTCAGGTCGCGTCCTTCCAGCATCTTCGTCACGGATATATCTGTACTGATGCTGTACTCTGTTTCTGTAACCGAGTATGTATTTGTAAATACAAATGCAAAGTTCTCATAATCCTTATCGACGCTGATCGTACCGTCACCGTTATCTGTTACCGTCACATGGAATACCTTTTCCGTATCGTTTCTAACACCAGCTGCACTTCCGCTCTCTTTCACGGTATATGTAAAGGTTTTTGTACGGCTCTCGATCTCCGGCATTTTTTCATCGTCTTTTTCTTTCTGCAAATCCTGCACTCCTGTATCTCCGAATACATTTTCCATCGTATACACGATCTTACCGAAGATCACATTTCCTGCCGCATCATTAACAGCAGTCATATTCTCCGGCATTGGAGCGCCTTCTGATCCCTCCAGCGTAAATGTATATTTTCCTGTAATATCCGGTGCATTATTTCCACTTTCCACATTCAGAACTTTTTGTCCGTTAACCGAAAGTTCCGCTTCTGCTCCTGTTCCATATGCATTTTCAAACACAAGACTGTTTGAGCCTTCAGGATATGTAACCTTCACTGCTAAAGTTCCGTCTCCATTATCGGAAACTGTCACTGTTACTGCAAACTCTGTTGTAATTCCTGTAATTCCTTCGCCTGCATCTGTCAGATCTTCCACAACTTTATATGCGTAGCTGTATGTGTACTGATCTGTCTGCGCATCGTACTTCTTAACTGCAATTCCCGATGCCGCATCTTGATTTAACTGATCTGTCGTATATTCGACTTCCCCGAAAGTAATCTTGCCGGCAGCATCATTCACACCGGAAGTTACTACGTTGTTGTTCTGATCCAGCACATTAAATGTAAATTCACCGTCTGACAGTGGTCTGTTCGTCAATGTTTTTTCTGCCTCAAGCTTCACACTTCCTCTGCCGCCTAAATATCCCGGCTGGTCATTGTACTCATTGACAAACGGAACAGTTGCCGCCGACGCCTCTGCTGCTCCTGTTGTAACGACCTGACGATCAACTTCTTTTCCGCCTTTTGTTACAACTGTTGTAACAGTCAGCGTTGCGTCGTTATGATCCTCTGCCGTAATTGTCACAATCGCCGTTTCCGTATCATAAGTATACGCTGCATTTTCACCTGCTTTTTCACTTATTTCATAAGTATACGTCTTGCCTGCGTCTGCCTGTGTAAATACAACATTCCTGCCTGCCAGAACATCTGTGATCGCCGCCTCGCCAGACTGAGCTGCTCCATTCGTGAATGCATTCTCTCCATCTGTGCGAAGTCCAAGTTTTTGTGCCGCTTCTTCCGCTGTCGTACTTCCTACAGTTTCCTTCGGAGTCACGGTAAATGTAAACTGATCTTTCTGCAGATCTCTTCCGTTCAAAGTTTTGGAGATCTGCAATCCGCCAATACTGTTATAATCCAGTTTCGACTGATACACATTCGTAAACGTATTGTTTTCGATCGTTGTCACTGCCTGCAAATGTCCTTCTCCGTCGTCACTCACTGTAATCTTCATGATTGCTTTATGCGTATCATAGGTCATTCCCGCAATTTTTGCTTCACCTTCACCGGGCTCAACTTCTGTTACTTCATATACAAATTCTTTCGTGCGGTTCTCTTCTTCTTTGACCATATCAAGACTATACTCGATCACTCCGAAAGAGAAATCCACTTTCCCGTCCAACACATCTGCCGCTGTCACCGTTTTCTCTGTCACATCATTTCCTTCGGCATCTTTCGGAAGAGGCGCTCCATTCGTTACTGCTGCTAAGCGGAACGTGAAACTGTCACCTTGAATCCACTGGCGTCCATTCACTACTTTCGTGAAGACTGCATTTGTAGCTGCCTTATCTTCCTCCGGCATCAACGCTGTATATGTATTCGTAAACATTGCTTTGTCTACATTTTTAAAGATTTCCTCTCCTTGATCATCTGCTGTCTGACCCAGCGAAAAAGCCACATTCAGCGTACCGTCGCCTTTATCTGTCACATTCACTTTAACGTCATAAGAAGCCTTTGAATAAGTAATTCCTTCGATTGCTCCTTCTGCCGGCTGAAGCTCCGTAACAATATAGTTATATGTTCCCACTTTGCTGTAACTGATCGTTCCGAAACTTGCGTTCTGTTTTTCTTTTGTCAGATCCAGCGTGATCTTATTCTCAGATGCGCCCACAGGCATCGGAACTTCTGATGCTTCAAGCTCATCTCCTGCTGCATTTCTTCCGCCTTTTGCTTCCAGCTGAATAATAAAACGATCTGTTTCTTTCCATTCACGACCACTTAATGCTTTCTCAACGTTCAAGCTGCCTTCTGTCAGCTCACCTGCTGCTGCATTATAAACATTAACAAACCTGATTGCCTGTGTCTGTTCGGCAATGACCTCTGCTGACTTCTCAGCTCCATCCTTCGAAGTATATCCGGTGACCGGCTCTTCTGTTACCGTACATACCGCACCTTCCGGCAATCCTTTGATCTTGGCTGTCTGATTGTGAGTCAATTCGATTCTAGATCCATTCTTCAGATCTTTTTCTTCTGATGCTCCCGCAATTTCATACTTATACGTTCCACTTAATTCCTTACCGGAGCAATCTGTCAACTTGACAATAAATGTAAATACCTGTTTCTTGTTGATATTCGTACCCTGACCTTCCGTCACCTGAACTTCTTTTGACAGGGTAACATCTCCCACCTTCACCTCAAATGTTTCTGTGTTCGTCTTCACCTGCGGTCCGTTTTCACCGATCTGAACAGTTGCTTTATTTTTAACGCTTTCTTTCAACGCGCTTTCATTTACAACTGCCTTAAACGTTACCTCACCGCTTGTGTTTGGCTTCACATCCTGTAGTGTCCATGTCAGCGTCCGGCTCTCTTTATCATAAACTGCATCATCTCCGGCGCTTCCATCTACATAGTCCGTTCCGTCCGGAATACGATCACTAATAATCACCTCTGCCGATTCAGATTCCGTATTGTGATATTTGATCGTATAAGTCACCGTATCCCCGACTTTTATAGACGATGCTTCCACATCGTTATTTGCAACTGTTTTTCCCGGTATATGAGTGACTGTTGTATTTGTTGTCTTCGGATCATTTTTTCCGATTGTAATAGACGCCGTATTTTCTACCGTTCCGCCTTTTGCTGCCTCATCTGTCACTTTCACAACAAATGAAACTGTTCCCGAAGCTCCCGGTTCCTGCTTTCCAAGACTCCATGTGATCGTATTTGTCGTATTATCATAAGTTCCGTCCTGTCCCGCACTTACAAAATCTGTACCGGTTGGTACAACATCCGTAACCGTGACTTCTGCCTCCGTCGGCTGTCCTTTCTCGTCGGACGCGTTATTGACCCAGTCGATCGTATATGTCAATTCATCACCGACTCCGACCATTTTTCCGTTTACTGATGTCTTCGCATCTCCTGTTCCGGTGAATACGTCTTTCGGCTCTCCCTTCTCGTAAACATTTGTAAATGTCGCGCTTCCGGATTTACTTTCCTCTGCTGCAGCCGCGCTCAACTCACCTTTCGCCGCGTCATAAGTTACTACAATATCATAACTAAACGTATGTCCGTCATACGTCATATTCGGGTCTGCATCCTCTATCGGAATAACCTCGCTGATCTCAACATGATACGTTCCTGCAGCCTTAAACGAAATATTTCCGAAATTTACAGATCCATCCGCCTTGTTTGCCGATGTAACTGCTGAATCCACCGCGCCTTCCGGAAGTACGACATTGTCCATGCTGCTTCCATCAGATGCCGTAATCTTCATCCGGAACGTGAACTCGCCATTCTTCAGATCTGTTCCACGGTTTCCTTTCAGCACTTTTGTCACTTTTCCTGCAAAAGTTCCCGGTTCGACAGAGATCTCATCCGGTGTGTAGTTGTTTACAAACGACACAACGGTTTCTTTCGGATCAGTCTCATTGCTTGTCTGATTATCAATAAGTACCGTGCCTTCCTTATCTTTTACCGTCGTGTGGAGCGTCAATGTTCCGTCTCCGTCATCCGTTACTCCCAGTTCTACTGTATAAACTGCACCATCATAAGTATATCCGTCTTTTGTTCCGCCTGTGCCGAAGTTTCCGTCAGCACCTTTTTCCGAAAATCGATATACCATTGTTTTTCCGACGTCATCCGCCGTAAATTCAATCGCATTCTTATCTTCTGTTTCCATTGTAAGCGTCTCACCGGCTTTTGCTGATCCGTCATTTCTATACAATTCAGTTGTTCCATCTTTCACTCCGATGCGCTTTGCGTTTTCTTCTGCTGTCGTTCCTGTACCAGCCAGCGCCTCTACTTGAAACGTAAACTGACGATCTGCCATATCATGCCCATTCAGCGTCTTTGCGGTCACAATACCGCCCGCCGCATTATGGTTTAATACTGCGCCATATGTGTTGACAAAATCTGAATCCGTTGTGTTAACCTCAGCTGTCAGCTGACCTTTGCCTGAATCTTTTACTTGAATCCAAATATATGCCGCCTCACTGTCATATGTAATTCCATCAATCGTCTCTCCGGCATGCGCTTCTGTTACCTGATAATAATAATCTCCTGGTTTATCAAATGTAATCGAACCAAATCCGAAGTCGACAACAGTTGAATCTTCTGTTCCAACCGGCTGACTTACTTCTGCTGTCGTTGTCTGCTGCCCGTTTTTCACCGGAAGCGGCGCATCTGCCGGATTGTTTGCTTTCAATGTAAATTGAAAACGATCTGTTTCTTTCCAACTGCGTCCTTTAAGCTGTTTTGTAAGCATTACATTTTCATCTGTATCCGTATCTACAGTCACAGATTTTGCCGCATATGTATTTATAAAAGAAATCACATTACATACGTCTTTTCCATCTGCGCTATTATATGTTTCCAGTACTTCCGGAGTATCCAGCCGATTTCCTGCATCATCATATGTGCGTGACACTGTTGTCAGTGTACTCATCGTTCCGTCGCCGTTATCCTTTACCTTGATATCTACCTGATACTGCATCTGCGTATATGTGACGCCCGAATTCTGAACTCCTGCTACCTCCGCATCGTCATCCTCCGGCAAAACTTCCTGCACTGTATACGAAAATGTCTTTCCTGCATCTGTCTCATCAAATTGCACACCTGACAATTTATTGAAAATCTTCGATGCAACTCCGTCATCTGCAGGCGCGATCGTTGTAAATTCCCTGTCTGCATTATTTAACTTTAAGTCCGCTTCCTCTGTTTGTCCTGCAATTTTAAACTTAAATTCTCCAAGCGTCTGTGCTCGGCCGTTCAATGTCTTGGACAAATTCAGATCCATACCATTTCCATAAACCGTACCTGCTTTATAAACGTTCACAAACGCTGCTTTATCTTCGGACATTCCCTGTCCGTTATTATATGTAACGTTCCCTTCCAGCGTTCCGTTTCTATCATTCACAGTCACAGTTACCAATGCCGTATGACGGTCATACACCATACCTTTTCCGTTTTCGGGAGCATTTTCAACTACATTAAACTGATATATTCCCGGTCGGGTAAATCTCACTTCGCCAAAATCAAATGGCTTTTCTTGCTTATTAATAAGTTCTGATACGTTTGCCTGCATTTCTGTCTTTGACGGATCATTTTCAAAAACAATCCAGTCATTTGCCAGCCCTGTTGCTGTCGCCTCATTTGCAGCAGACAATGTAAATGTAAACGTTTCTCCTGTCAGGGAATCACGTCCTTCCAGCGTCTTACTGCCGCAAACAGCATTCTGTCCGTCACCCGGTAAAATAAGATCTTCTGGATCATAGACATTTGTAAATACCGGAATCACCGGTTTATCATTCTCGTCTTTTAAGAGCGTATAGATCTCTTTTCCGCTCTGATCTGTCTCTATTCTATAGTAAGATGCATTTACAACTACCTTTGCTTTTCCCTCTGCATCTTCCCCTTTTGTCACTGCCATCTTAACAAGATAGCGATTCAGATCATACTTCATCCCATCAAGTTTCGGAGATTCCGCCGTCACTTCATCCGGAACAACTTCCGTCAATTCATAGGCATATGTATTTCCAATACAATCTGCATTGTACGTTGCCTCACCGAAATGAACATTATTTCCGATATTACTTACAATAATACTCTTTCCGTCATCCTCAAACTGTGTTCCTGCCGGAAGCTGCGGGCGATTTTCCTGTACAGTATCTCCTTCGTCCAAATCTGTCCTCGGAGTCATCTTAAATCTGAACTGTCCATTTGAAATACTTCCGCCTGTAGTATCTGTATATTCTTTGCGTACTCTTGCCGAAAGTGATGCGCTGTCTGCATTAAATGTATTGACAAATTCTGCGATGCTCGTCTCCTGCTGCTGTCCTTCCGGGATCTGTGATCCATCATCTCCGTTCGTCTTCTTCATAACGATAGAATCAACGGATAATGTACCGTCTCCATTATCAGACACAGTTACCGTCACATCATAAAGCGCCTTCGAATAATGAACTCCTGATACACGATCTTCATTCTCTATCTTTTCCAGTACCGTATATCCGTACGTTCCCGGAGCTGAGAATGTAATCGTTCCAAAATTTCCATTCGAATTCTCTTCTGTTGCCTTCACGATCTTCTGACCATTTTTGCTTCCTTCCGGCATCGGATAAGAAGCGCTGTCTGCTACAAGCATCATGTCAAATTCTGACGCAAGATCCCAACGCTCAAATGTCTTTTTAAAAGGTGCAAACTCTTCTGCATCCACTGATTTTACATCATACGTGTTTACAAATGTATGTCTCTTTGAGAGTCCGGCTTCAATCGTTCCTTCCGCTTTTTCCGTCTTCTCTTCTTTTCCGTCTGTCACGACAGATGTAAGCGAAAATCCTTTCGGCATAGACGTTCCATCTTCAGTTACTGTATAAGAAGCGCCTGCATCCAACCCATGAATATACAGCCGTTCATTGTTTTTCAACTTCACTGACTGAACGATATCTCCCTTTGAGTCAAATGTAAGATCAAAAACTTCTCCCAACAGTTCATTCTGAAGGTTTCTCTTTTCCGCCTTAACAGTTTTATTTTTCATATCCGGAATGTTGATCTTAAATGCAAACTCCTTGTCTTTAACAACCTCATCTTCATTTAAGTTTTTATCCGCAGCAACCGTCGCGTCCTTAGTGATCTCCAACGCTCCCGGTACTTCCACTGCAATAAGTCCGTTATTTCCCAAATACACATGCAGCGTTTGCGGGTTATTTACATTGTCCCACAACGGATTGATTACTTCTGTGGCTGTAGACGTAGCATTATTTTCCTTGCTCAAGGTCAAAGAATCTACTCTTGTCAGTCTGGCTGATCCAGCCTTAATATAAACTTCATTTTTGTCATTTACTTCCCAGTTTGCCGACGCCTGCTCAAAGTTGTCGCTTGCAAACGGAAAAGCTTTCGTTTTTTCAACTGCCTGTCCGTTTTCCAACGCCCAATACGTTTTCGCATAATAATAAGTATCTCCAGATACCGGTTTGTCCGTCACCGGATGTTCAAAATTTTCATCCGTATAGATCGGTGTATCTTTTGTAAAATAATAAAATGTATTTCCTTTTGCCGGTTCAAAAGAAGCCACCGTATCGCCAAGTGTCTTATTCGGATGTCCCGGCCACGATGTGCCTGTATAAGCATTTGAATAAAACAGCGCTGCGGTATTCCCTCCTGTCATTGTCTTATTTTCTTCCAAATACGCTTCCAGCGCCGCATCGTCTGCGCTGTCATCCAATCCATCCCGCAGTGTCTCGATTACTTTCGGCTTTATACTTGCACCATACATAATACGAATCGGATAAGCTTCATCTACATTCATAGTCGCCTGCCCGTTTATATCTGTATCCACTTTAAAATGTCTAAGCGGAACCATAGATGCCGGAACTTTAACTTCCACAATATCTCCTGTTTTCAGGTCATCGGATTTCGTCACCGTAATAAGGATATCGTGGAGATTCCCTTGCGGATAAAGGGCGTTTCCGCCTTCTCCCTCAAATGTATATGTTGTTACATTTCCTTCTGTTTTTATTCCTGTGTCTCTATTCAGGTTAAATTTCTTATCTGCAAATAAAATCGTCTTAAATTCATCTACCTGCATATAAGAACCGAGCTGATCGTAAAACGTCACATATCCACCTTTATTCGGTTCATATCCCTGTGTAACGTTTGTCGGGAAACCGGAACCGATGCTCACATCTTCAAAAATATCTGTAAAGATCTGAGTCAACTCGTCTGCATTTGCTGCCGCTTTATAATAATCAGAATCCGCTTCCCGCGTTCCTAACTGCTTCCAGCTCGACGCATTCGGATAGTTACTGGAAACACCATGCATATATGCATTAAATCGATTGGAGTCCGCTGTAGAAGTATTGGTGGGATCTGCATTCTCAAATACGCCGATTGAATAAACTAACGCCTGATCCTCACTTTTTAATATAGCCGCATTTGCGATAGCGTCATTCGCAACGCTGCTGTCAAAACCATTCTGATGATTCGGCTCTCCATCAGTAAAGAAGATAACGACTTTCTGTGCATCTTTTCTTCCATTCTGCGTCAGTTCTTTCCTCGCCATGCTCAAACCAAAATCTGCAGCAGTCGATCCTGCCTCATCTAATTTATTCACTGAATCTGTCAATGTTGAAATAGTTGTGCTTGTATATTTGGTCAGAGGATTTAAACGCTGAGTATAGTTGTATCCACCATTCTTGTCATCTCCATATACATCACTGGTAGAATCATCTGCAAATTTCACTACGGAAAGAGCATGTTGCTTTGTAACATCCTGAATGTCATCATTCCGTTTTGCAGCAGCTTCTGCGAAGCTGTTGACCGCACTTTTCAGCGCTTCCATTTTCGTGATATTTTCTTCTTTTCTCGTATAAAACTGAATGTGCCCTTCTGTGTTATCGCTTGCACTCGTCTTCGGTTCAACTTCTTTGCCTTCCAGTTCCCAATGATCAAAAAATCCAAAATATTGGATCTTATCGATTTCTACATAATCACCATTATCATTTATAGCATAATAAGAAGGTCCCCGCCTGCCGGTGTTAATATCATACACCTCTTCGTATATATATCTCGTACTCAATCTGTTTCCCATAGAGCCGGATACATCCAAAACAAGTACAATATCAAGCGGCTTTTCTGACATCGCTACTGTATTCGATGTAGACGACAGTGCGGATAATGCTACTAAAAACTGCGAGTCGCCTATCTCTGCCTTTTCTGTTGTTCCATCAAATGCCATATCTTCTGTCGAAACCGTCTTATCAGTCCAAATGCGTCCGATATTCTCCGTCGTATTCGACACTAATGATTTCCATGTCTGAAGAGTACTCGGATCTGCTTTTGTTTCCGCATCAAACGCTGACGCCAGAACCGGCTCGCCTTTTGTCTTTTGTTCCGCAGCATATACCTGACCGATCTCACCGGGGATCATGCCAAGTATCATCGCCACTGACAGCAAAAGGGCAAGCACTGAGGCACATACTTTTTTGCGTTTTTCTTTCTTCCTCATTCCTGCAATCTTTCCTTTCCTTTTTTATTTTCATAAAAACTCTTTCATAGTCTGCCACATCCTGATTTCCTTCAGAACCAACAGGAGAGTTTTATAAAACGATAGTGTATTTTTGCTGATTTCACCCTTATATCTAACCTCCCATCTCTATATAAACAACATAAAACGCAAAATACGCCTATCTTTAAAACAGTATAAAAAAGGCAGTGTTACTAAAGTGTTACTTTTCATCATTGTTTACTTTTTTACTTTTTCACATAATTCATATAGGTTATCCACACAATGTGGATAACTAAAAAACCAACCGATACGAAATTTTCTTTTCCGTAACCGGTTGGTTTTTTCTGAATATTGTATTTTATTAATATTATTTTCCCATTTAT
>NZ_JAPJQP010000003.1:0-163142 GCF_030825015.1 Mediterraneibacter sp.
TAGAGCGAGGGCATCGCTCAATCATCTAATCTGATGATTTTGCGACACCCTCTGTTTTTTTGGCAATGGCAGATAATTATTGAATGCCACAAAAAAGAGAGAGCCAAAATAACTCTCTCTTCTCTCACTTTTCCAAAGTCCCGGATTATTTTCTAAGTCCGAGTTTCTCGATCAGCGCACGATATCTTTCGATATCTACTTTTTTAAGATATGCAAGAAGTCCTCTTCTCTGACCTACCATCTTAAGAAGTCCTCTTCTTGAATGGTGATCTTTCGGGTTTGCTTTGAAGTGATCTGTCAGCTCGTTGATTCTTGCTGTAAGAATTGCGATCTGTACTTCCGGTGATCCTGTATCACCTTCGCTTCTTCCATACTCTTTGATGATTGCCTGTTTTTTTTCTTTTGCGATCATGTTGTTAAATCCTCCTTAAAATACTTTTATAAACGCCTGACATTAAGTAACGGTCGGAGTGATCCAATTACCGAACATCGGCTGGTTTTCTAACCTCAAGTAGTATATCACAGACTACTGATAATGTAAAGATTCTATTATTCAAATATTTTTCGAACTATTGCTGCATTTTTTAGGAATATAGATGAATTTGGAAAAATTCTTTTCCGTAAGACAGATCTTGCATCACTTGTTCTCTTAATTCGTCTATCGAAGAGAATTTCGTTTCCGGTCTTTCAAAACCGCAAAACTGCACGGTAATCTCCTTTCCATAGGCGTCGCCTTCATAATCATAAACAAATACTTCAACTAAACGCTTATGTTCTTCTGTAACCGTCGGCTTCACTCCTACGTTTCCAACGCCGTTATACCATCTTCCATCCATTTTTATGCGGCAAGCATATACGCCAAACCTTGGCAGGATCTTCTCTTGTTCCGGCTCGATATTCATTGTCGGAAATCCGAGTGTGCGCCCCAGTTGTCTGCCATGCTGAACAATTCCTGTAACAGAGTACGGATACCCCAACAATGCAGCAGCAAGATCCATATCACCTTGCGAAAGAGCCTCTCTGATGTAAGTACTGCTGATCACCGCTTTATCATAACGCTCTTTTTCAATAACATCCAGCGTATATCCTTTTTTTGCCGAAAACTTCTCCAGCATCTCTATGCTGCCGCGTTTCCCATATCCAAAAGCGAAATCACTTCCTACTACAATATGAGAGGCGTGAAGTTTTTTGCATAAAATGCGTTCAATAAAAACTTCTGCCTCCATTTCCCGCAGTTCTTTTGTAAACGGATATTCAATCAGAAAATCGATCTTTCCGTCAAGATATTCCCGTCTTTCTCTTTTAGTCATTAACGCTTCTCGATGCATATCGAACGCACAGAGAACACTTTTACAATCTTTATTTGAGTAACTGCATATTTTCTCGATCAGTTTTTGATGCCCTTTGTGAAGTCCATCAAATTTCCCGAGCGTTACTGCCGTTTTCCCTTTTCCATTATATTGTTCAATCCCCGTAATGTACTCCATGATCTCCTCTTTCTCTTAATTGTTCCACATTACATGAAATGAAAATTTCTTCTATTTTTCATCCGGATCAAAAAACATCTTCTCAATTCGGAATACTTGTTTTTGTTTTTGATAACGGTAGATTGCAATAAACCGTCCCTGTTCATCATAAACCCTGATTTTCTTACACTCATCCGGCACGCCTGAAAATTCTGCCGTCTGTCTTTCTTTCACAATTTCTCCCGGAAGGGGATTTCCGTTATATGCAAGCAAAGCCAAGCGCCCCTTTATGATCACTTTCGGATATTCTGCAAAAACTTCGTCTAACGGAAGTAAAATTTTTTCTAATCTTCCTTCTTCTTTTGCTTTTTCTACCTCTGAAATCTTCACACTGTCTTTCAGTTCAAATCGGCTCACTTTCGTACGCAGAAGCGATTCCATACATCCTCCGACTCCAAGCTGATCCCCAATGTCATTACACAGTGTGCGGATATATGTTCCCTTTGAACAGGAAACTTCCATCCTCACACGCGGAAGACTGATTTCCTTCACCTGAATATCGTAGATCTGTACCTTTCTGCTTTTGCGTTCTATGACTTTTCCTTCCCGCGCCAGTTCATACAGCTTTTTTCCGTTCACCTTTAAGGCAGAATACATCGGAGGAATCTGATCGTATTCTCCGACAAAATGAATTATGCAGTCTTTTACCCTCTCTTCCGCAAGTTCCATCAGATCATGTTCTTCCAAAACCGTTCCGCTAATATCCTGTGTATCTGTTGTTTTACCAAGCAAAAGTACAGCTTCGTATGTTTTATCTTTATCAGTCAATAAATCACACACTTTTGTTGCCCGCCCAAGACAAACAGGGAGCACTCCTTCCGCATCCGGATCAAGCGTTCCTGTATGACCGATCTTCCGCTGTCCGACAATTCCACGCAAACGGGCAACGACATCATGCGAAGTATAACCTTTTTCTTTATAAATATTTAAAATTCCGTTTATCATGATCCTATTCCTTACCGAATTCCTGAACCATGGAATTTTTTTCTTTTTGCTCTAAAACTTCAAATTGACGGGCAATCTGTTCTGTAATATTGTTGATCACATCATGTGCCGAACCAGCCATCGTAACGCCTGCCGCCCGCACATGTCCTCCGCCGCCAAAATGCTTTGCAATCACACTGACATCTATCAGATCTTTTGAACGCATGCTCACTTTATATTTATGTGGTTCAATCTCATGTAAGAAGATAGCAACCTCTACCCCTTTTGTCTGGCGAAGAACACTTACAATTCCTTCCAGATCAGACGGTTCTGCATGAAAGAACTCCATAGAATTCTTCCGAATTACCGACACAATACACTTTCGATCCATAATAAGCATACTCTCAAGAAGCGCTCTTCCCAGAATCTGATTTTGGACATATGTTTTCTCATAGAAAGTCTTTTCAATGATCTCATTTCCATTGATTCCTTTTCGCATGAGCTTTGCTGCATTTTCCATCGTTTCCGGTGATGTACAAGAATATCGGAACACTCCTGTATCATGAACAATTCCCATATAGAGTGCTTCCGCCGATTCCTGTGGGATACGCTCCTCATCCAAAAGCGTAACGACAAGTTCTGAAGTCGAGCTTGCATCAGGTACAATATAATTCAAATCTGCAAATGCCTCATTGCTGATATGATGATCAATACATACAGATTCTTTTGCATTTTCGAAAAGCGGACGTGAAAATCCAAGACGCATCGGATCTCCGCAGTCTAAACAAAGAAACAAATCGTACAACGTCTCCTCATCTCTCAACTCAGAGTAAACTTCGTCCGTTCCTTTTATTAAACGAAAGGCTTCCGGAATTTTTTCCAGATAAACGTCGGTTTGGATCTCTGGATATTCCTGCTTCAGATAATGATACAGCCCCATCACAGAACCAATACAATCGCCATCCGGGCGGACATGTCCGCCCAGGGCAACTTTCTTTTTATCTTTTAAAAGTTGGTTTAAATCAAATTTTTCATTCTTCATCGGAATCACCGGCCTCATCTTTCAAATCCTTTGTGACTTCATCAATCTTCTTGCTTATATTTACGCCATACTCGATTGATTGATCTACAATAAACTTTATCTCCGGAGTATTTCTCATATTAATCGTACGGGCAAGTTCACGGCGTATATAACCTTCCGCGCTTTGCAGTCCTTTGATCGTATCCTGACGCGCCTTTTCATCACCCAGTACGCTGACATATGCTTTACATGTCTTCAGATCCGGCGCTACTTCCACTGCCACCACAGATGTCATGGGCGACACTCTCGGATCTTTGATCCCGCCACGCAGTATCTTACTCAGTTCTCTTTGAACTTCCGCATTTACACGGGTATTTTTTATGCTGTTTTTTCTCATTGATGTTCCCTCTTTTCATCTGCGAAATTAATTGTCCTGTTTCTCAATCAAATTTATTTTCTCTCAGTCTCGACCATTTTATAAGCTTCCACCTGATCTCCTTCTTTGATGTCATTATAATTTTCGAATACAAAACCGCACTCATATCCGGCTCTTACTTCTTTCACATCGTCTTTAAATCGTTTCAAAGATGCAAGCGGTCCGTCAAATACAACAATTCCGTCACGGATCAAACGTACCGAACAATTTCTCTCAAAAATACCATCCTGAACATAGGATCCCGCGATTGTTCCGACTCCGGATGCTTTGAATGTCTGACGAACTTCTGCATGGCCGAGAACTTTCTCTTCAAATACCGGATCAAGCATTCCCTTCATTGCCGCTTCCACATCTTCAATCGCATTGTAAATGACTCTGTAAAGTCTCAGATCAACGCCTTCTCTGTCTGCAATCTCTTTTGCCGTCGCATCAGGACGAACGTTAAATCCGATAATGATCGCATTAGAAGCTGAAGCAAGGCTGACATCTGATTCATTAATTGCTCCTACACCGCCGTGAATGATCTTAATTACAACTTCATCATTCGAAAGTTTCAAAAGACTCTGCTTGATTGCTTCTACAGAACCTTGAACGTCTGCTTTTACAATGATGTTCAGTTCTTTCAAATTACCTTCCTGGATCTGGCTGAACAGATCGTCAAGAGACATTCTTGATTTTGTCTCATCGAGAAGTTTCACTTTATTCTGAGCGATAAATGTTTCCGCAAAGCTTCTGGCGTCTTTTTCAGAATCACATCCTACAAACACTTCTCCTGCGTTCGGAACGTCATTTAATCCAAGAATCTCTACCGGCTGAGACGGACCTGCCTCTTTTACTCTTCGTCCTTTATCATCCATCATCGCACGAACACGGCCATGTGCGCTTCCTGCCGCGATCGCATCTCCTACATGAAGCGTACCTTTCTGAACGAGAACTGTCGCAACAGATCCTTTTCCTTTATCAAGCTCTGCCTCGATCACAAGACCTCTCGCCGCACGATTCGGATTTGCTTTCAATTCCATAACTTCTGCCGTCAGAAGTACCATTTCAAGAAGCTCAGGAATTCCTTCTTTTGTATGCGCGGATACCGGAACAAAAATTGTGCTTCCGCCCCAATCTTCCGGAATCAATTCATATTCTGTCAATTCCTGTTTCACACGCTCAATATTTGCGCTCGGTTTATCAATCTTATTAATTGCAACTATAATCTCAATTCCGGCAGCTTTCGCATGATTGATTGCTTCCACTGTCTGTGGCATTACACCGTCATCCGCTGCTACAACAAGGATAGCAATATCTGTAGAACTTGCTCCTCTCATACGCATTGCTGTAAACGCTTCGTGTCCCGGTGTATCAAGGAACGTAATTTTTTCTCCGTTTGCCTCCACAACATACGCTCCGATATGCTGCGTAATACCGCCTGCTTCGCGGTCGATCACATTTGAATGGCGGATCGCATCAAGAAGAGACGTTTTACCGTGGTCTACATGCCCCATTACGCATACGACCGGAGGACGTTTTGTCATCAGATTTTCATCCTCATCCTCTTCTTTGAGAAGTTCTTCAATCACATCCACAACTTCTTCTTTTTCACAGAGAACTTCAAACTCCATTGCAATCTCCTCTGCAGTATCGTAATCAATCTCCTGATTCACTGTTACAACTTTTCCCTGAAGGAACAGTTTTTTCACGATCACAGACGGAACAATCTTCATTTTGTCAGCAAGTTCCTTGATTGTAAGCACTTCCGGAATTACGATCTGTTTGATCTTTTCTTCTTTTTTCTCTTCTTTTGGCTGCGGTCTTTTTACTTCGGCTACCTGCTTCTGTTTCTTGCCTTTCTTTCCTTTTCCGTCAAATGCTTCGTCTCTGTATTCTTTTTTCTTATTGTCACGTTCTTTATCTTTCGCTTTATTGCGCTGACTCTTCTGCTGCTCTACGATTGAAGCTGCAACATCATCTCGGCGGGATTCTCTTTTTTCCCTGTCCTGACGACCATTCTGTCCGCTCTGTCTGCGGTCTCTGTCATTGCGTCCCTGACCCTGTCGTCCATCTCCAAAAGAACGGCCTCCCTGACCTCTGTCCTGACGCGGACGATCATTTGATCCTCGGTCAAATCTTCCCTGTCTTTCAGAAGATTTTCCGTCTCTTCCCTGTCTTTCTCCCCGGTTCTCCCGATTTTCTCTTACCGGACGGTCTGATGACGGTCTTGCGTCTCGATTTTCTCTTACCGGACGAGTATTGTCAGATTTTCTTTCTTTATCAGATGCTTTTTCATTCTGTACCGGCGCCGCTTTTTCCTGACGTACTGTCTGCGGTTTCTCTGCCGCCTGGCGCTCTGCCGGTTTTTCTGTTTTCGCCTCCGTATTCGGACGCACAGCTGCCGGCTTTTCCGCTGTCGGTTTTACCGCCGATGGTTTCTCCAAACGCGTTTCTTTTGCCGTCTGACGCTCTGCTGTCTTTCCCTCGTTCGGACGGGTGTTTTGCTGCGGACGTGCCGGTTTTTGAGCCGGGCGTTTTCCCTGAATCCGGCTGCTGTTTTTTGAATTCTGAGGACGGATCACAAATGCCAGATTTTTCTTTTTCGGCGCGTCCTCTCCCGCTGTTTTTGATTCTGCTTTTGCCGTTCTTTCTTTTCGGATTTCATCTGCCATGCTGTCCTCAATAGAACTCATATGGTTTGACACCTCCACATTCTTTTTATGCAGTAAATCGATAAGCTCTTTATTCTCCATTCCAAGCTCTTTCGCAAGTTCATGTACCCTCATTTTTGTCATATTACAACTACCTCCTTATGCAATATCCTCTCGGTTTTTCAGCTCTCTTTGAATTCCATCTGCAAATCCTTCGTCAAGTATCGCCAGAGATGCACGGAATTCTTTTCCCATTGCATGCCCTAAGGTATCTTTATCTCCGTAGAAACAAAATGGAACTTTATAAAACTTACACATATCCCGAAAATTTTTCTTCGTGTTCTCTGATGCGTCACCTGCGACAATGACAAGCTTCGCTCTGCCTGATTTCGTCTCGCTTTCCGTCATCGTCTCGCCGCTTACACATTTTCCAGCCTTCATCGCCAGTCCGATCAAGGAAAGGACTTTATCTCTTTTACTCAATCTCGCCCATCTCCTTTTCCATTCTCTCGTATACTTCCGGCGGTATTGCCTGCTTAAATGATCGTTCCAATCCGCGGTTCTTTACCGCTTTTTGAAAACATTCTACACTTCGGCATAAGTAAGCGCCTCTGCCGTTCGCTTTCCCAAGCGCATCCACGACGAATTCTCCGGTTTCTGTCCTGAGTATCCGCAGCAGTTCTTTTTTAGGTTTCATTTCTCCACAGCCTACGCATTTACGCATAGGGATTTTTTTATTGACTGCCAAATAACCCACTCCTTTAGTTCTTACTCATTATCCGTCTCAACAAATTCAATTTCTTCCGGCTCATTGCCTTCATCATTTCCTTCTTCCTCAGTGAACTCCTCTTTATATTCCTCGTCATACTCTTCTTCGTAGTCTCCGGTATAACCTTCCTCACCTACAAGTCCCATCTGTTCCATATAATTTTCCGGAAGTTCTCCTGCCTCGATTGCCTGAGTCTCACTCTTAATATCAATCTTATATCCTGTAAGTCTTGCCGCAAGACGCGCGTTCTGTCCTTCTTTTCCGATTGCAAGTGAAAGCTGATAATCAGGAACGATTACGCTTGCGATCTTTTCTTCCGGATCAGCCATTACAGAAATCACTTTTGCAGGACTAAGAGAATTTTCGATCAGCAGCGCCGGATTTTCATCCCAGTTGATGATATCAATCTTTTCCCCGCGAAGTTCCTGAACAACCGCGTTGACTCTTGCGCCGTTCATTCCCACACACGCGCCTACCGGATCTACGTTTGGATCATTTGACCATACAGCCATCTTCGTACGGGAACCGGCCTCTCTTGCAATACTTTTAATTTCTACCGTACCGTCTCTTACTTCCGCTACTTCTGCCTCGAAAAGACGTTTCACAAGTTCCGGATGTGTACGGGACACAAGGATCTTCGGACCTTTCGGTGTATTCTTCACTTCAACGATATAAAGTTTGATACGTTCCGTCGGCTTAAAGTGTTCCCCTTTCACCTGCTCATTTTCTGTGAGCATTGCGTCAGCTCTTCCAAGGTTGATACTAATATTTTTGCCGACATAACGCTGAACAACACCCGTTACAATATCTTTTTCTTTCTCAAAATACTGGTCAAACACTACTTTACGCTCTTCTTCACGGATCTTCTGAAGAATCAGATTCTTCGCATTCTGTGTTGCAATACGCCCAAACTCTTTTGAATGTACAGGGATCTGTGCGATATCTCCGATCTGCAGTGCCGAATCCAGTTTTTCAGCTTCTTCAAGACTGATTTCCATTGCCGGATCAAATACTTCTTCCACTACCGTCTTCTCTGCATATACAGAATAATCGCAAGTGTCACGATCCATGATCACTTTAATATTGTCTGACGTTCCAAAATGATTCTTACATGCGCTGATCAGTGAATTTTCAATCGCATCCATCATAACATCTTTGCTGATATTTTTTTCTTTCTCAAGAATTGTCAACGCTTCTTTTAACTCTGTGTTCATTTTTTCATTTCCTCCTAAAATTTAAAAATCCAAAGCAAGACGGATTAAAGCTATCTCTGACCGTTCAAATACCTGTTCTGTCCCGTCCTCATATTCAATGGTCACAGTGTCCTCATCAAACTCTTTCAAAATACCGGTAAATTCTTTCTGTCGGTCGATTGCCCGATAAGTGCGTATTTCCACTTCTTCTCCGATACTTCGTTTAAAATCCTTTTCCTTTTTTAATGGTCTTCCAAGTCCCGGTGAACTTACTTCAAACACATAAGAATCCGAAATATAATCTTTCTCATCGAGAACATCTGAAAATCTTCTGCTGACTGCCTCACAGTCGTCTACCGTAATCCCTCCCGGTTTGTCAATATATGCCCGAAGATACCATGTTCCTGCTTCTTTGACATATTCTACATCTACCAGTTCAAATCCAAGTTCCGACACGATAGGGTCTAAAAGTTCTTCTGTTTTCTGTTCGTATTCTTCTCTTCTTGACACGCGATACTTCCTTTCTTCCTGATCAGCAGAATCGTTCTGCCTATCCACTTCTGTTTTTCAATGGGGTCACAACTAAAAATATCTGCAGGATATTTCTGTTGTATGCATAGCAACAAAGAAGAGTGAACTTTCGTTCACTCTTCTGCCGGATTTCTATGTAACTGCTATCAGTATAGCACTGTTTTTTTAATAATGCAAGGTTTCTGCACTATTTTCGCTTTATTTTCGCGCTTTTGTTCCTGTTCCATCCCGTTTTGCCGTCTTCAGTCTGTTTAGAGTCACTTCTTTTTCATTATATGTAATCTTTGTCTCCGTTCCCTCTTCAAAAAGGTAAACATTGTCCAACTCATCCTTTTTCTGAAGCCGGATTCCTCTTACACCTACTGCGGCTTTCTTCTTCACCGGAACATCTGAAGCAGGGAATCTGAGGAAATAACCGCTTTTTGTCTGAAGAACAACATGCTTATTTTCATTGATCACCTGCACGCTTAGCAGAAAATCTTCTTCCTGAAGTTTCGTTGCGGCAATCGTCCTTTTAGACACTTGAAATTCGCTGCCGTCTACTTTCTTTATCATTCCTTGCGCTGTCGTAAACAAAAACATTGCAAAACGCATCTGTTCAGAATCGTATACAGAGACGATCTGCTCATCTGCACTGGAATAGTTACTGATATTATCGATCGGAACTCCTTTATCCCGGAATTTTCCATGCGGGAGATCAAGAACTTTCACCTGATGCATTTTCCCTTTGTTTGTAAAAATACATATTTTCCCTGTATTCATACAATGTACTACATATTTATTCTCGCTGTCTGCCGCTTCTTTATTCCGCTCATAAACAGCAGTATCCACTGTTCTCGCGTATCCGAAACGATCCATTAAAAAGACAACTTCCTGCTCTTCGATTTTCTTTTCTTCAAACACAGCTTCTTCTGCATTTTCAACAACTGTACGGCGCGGTTTCGCATACTCTTTTTTAAACGCATTTAATTCTTCAATGATTACCTCTGCCATAGAATCATAATGATTAAGAATATCTTCATAGCGGGCGATATTTTTCAAAGTCTGCTCATGTTCTGCAATCAACGCCTGCACTTCCAAACCGATCAGACGATACAGCCGCATTTCCAGGATCGCTGTTGCCTGCCGTTCGGTAAACCGAAGAAGAACTGCCATCTTTTTCGAAATTGAGGACTTAAACGTAATATTGTCGGTCACCCCGTTTACAAGACATGCTTTCGCATCTTTTACTGATTTACTTCCCCGAAGAATCTCAATGATAAGATCGATCACATCGCATGCTTTGATCAATCCTTCCTGGACTTCACTTTTTTCCTTTTCCCTTCCAAGAAGTGTTCGATACTTTCTTGTCGCTAATTCAAATCGAAAATCCACATGATGTTCAATTATCTTTTTCAGTCCAAGCGTTTCCGGTCTGCCGTCTGCAACTGCAAGCATATTTACACCGAATGTGTCTTCAAGGCGTGTCTTTTTATAGAGCATATTTTTCAGATTTTCTACATCTGCCCCCTTTTTCAGCTCCAGAACGATACGGATTCCTTCTTTAGAAGACTGGTTCGAAATATCTGTGATATCCGTCGTTTTCTTTGACTCGATAAGTCCTGCCACATCATTCAGAAATTTTCCGATCCCTGTCCCGATCATCGTGTAAGGAATTTCACTGATCACAAGCTGTTTTTTACCGCCCTTTATCTCTTCTGCTTCCACTTTTCCACGAATCCGGATCTTTCCCTGACCTGTTTCGTAAATAGAAAGCAGGTCATCTTTATTGACAACAATTCCACCTGTCGGAAAATCAGGACCTTTTATATATTTCATCAGTTGTTTCGTACTGATCGAATCATTCTTGATATATGCTTTTACAGCATCAATCACTTCGCCAAGATTATGAGGCGGAATACTTGTAGCCATACCGACAGCAATTCCCTCCGCTCCATTTACAAGCAAATTAGGAACGCGAATCGGCAATACCATTGGTTCTTTTTCTGTCTCATCAAAATTCGGACCGAAATCTACCACATCTTTATCCAAATCAGCAAGACATACTTCTTGAGTAAATTTCGTCAGCCTTGCTTCTGTATAACGCATTGCAGCGGCGCCGTCTCCTTCTATAGAGCCAAAATTTCCATGCCCGTCCACAAGCGTTATCCCTTTTTTAAATTCCTGCGCCATCACTACAAGCGCTTCATAGATCGAACTGTCTCCGTGGGGATGGTATTTACCCATAGTATCTCCCACAATACGAGCACATTTTCGATATGGCTTGTCATAACGGATCCCGAGTTCGTACATATCATAAAGTGTACGTCGCTGTACCGGCTTAAGTCCGTCTCGCACATCCGGAAGCGCCCGGGAGATGATTACGCTCATTGCATAATCAATATATGATTTCTTCATAAGATCTGAATATTCGGTTCTTATGATCTGTGATTCACTGTTCATTTCTCGTCTCCTTCCTTCCACTTATACACAGGACAGGATTTTTATTTTCCGTCAGACATCCAGTTCCGCCTCTGTTGCGTTTTCATAAATAAATGCGCGCCGCGGCGGTACTTCCGTTCCCATAAGCATCTCTGTCACACTGGAGGCCATCCTTGCGTCTTCAATCTCCACCAATTTCAAAAGCCGGCGTTCAGGATCCAAAGTTGTCTCCCACAACTGTTCTGCATCCATTTCCCCAAGACCTTTATATCGTTGAAGAGTGAAGGAACCTTTCTGTGTTTTCCGATATCTTTCAAGCGCTTTATCATCATAAAGATATTCTTCTTTCCCGTTTTTCGGCATAGCTTTATAAAGGGGAGGCATGGCAATATATACATGTCCCTCATAAATCAGTTCCGGCATAAAACGATAGAATAAAGTTAGTAAAAGTGTCGATATATGCGCGCCGTCTACGTCTGCATCCGCCATGATTATAATTTTGTCATAACGAAGTTTCGTAATATCAAAATCATTTCCGTACCCTTCAGAAAACCCACATCCAAACGCATTGATCATTGTTTTGATCTCTGCATTTGCCAAAACTTTATCAATACTTGCTTTTTCCACATTCAATATTTTCCCACGAATAGGCAGGATCGCTTGAAAATTCCTGTTCCGCGCCGTCTTTGCAGAACCGCCGGCAGAATCTCCCTCTACGATAAAGATCTCACATTTTTTCGGATCTCTGCTCTCACAATTTGCAAGCTTTCCATTACTATCAAAGGAATATTTCTGTTTTGTCAGAAGATTCGTTTTTGCCTTTTCTTCTGTCTTACGGATTTTGGCAGCTTTTTCCGCGCTTGACAATACGGTCTTCAAGACATCAAGGTTACGATCAAAATAAAGAACAACTTCATCTCCGGCAACTTTGCTTACTGCTTTCGCAGCATCCGGATTATCAAGCTTTGTTTTTGTCTGACCTTCAAATCTAGGGTCAGGATGCTTGATCGAAATGATCGCGGTCATTCCGTTTCGGATATCCGCTCCGGTAAAATTGGGATCTTTATCTTTCAAAATTCCGATTTCTCTGGCATATTGATTCATCACCGTTGTAAATGTCGTTTTAAATCCGGTCAGATGCGTACCACCTTCGGCATTATATATATTGTTGCAGAATCCAAGTACATTTTCATGAAATTCATTGACATACTGAAATGCTGCTTCCACTTCGATCCCATCTGCGTCCCCGTGAAAATAAACAGGTTCATGAAGCGCCTCTTTTTTCTTATTAAGATCCCGGATAAATCCTGTGATTCCTTCCGGCTCATGATACTCGATATGTTCCGTCTGCTCGCCCCTTTTATCCTCAAAGATAATTGTCAGTTCCGGATTCAAATATGCTGTCTCGTGCAGTCTGCTCTTTACTTCCTCCGCACGAAATTTTGTTTTTTCGAAGATCGTATCGTCCGGCAGGAAATTAATCGTTGTCCCTGTCTTTCTTGTCTTGGCAATTTTCGGAAGAAGTCCGTCTTCCAAATCAATCACCGGAATTCCTCGCTCATATCTGTCATGATACACCGCACCGTCACGGCTGATCTTCACATCCATAAAGGCTGAAAGGGCGTTTACAACCGAAGAACCGACGCCATGAAGTCCTCCGCTTGTCTTGTAGGCTGAATCATCAAACTTGCCTCCTGCATGAAGCGTCGTAAACACGAGTCTTGCCGCAGAAACTCCTTTTTGATGCATATCAACCGGTATTCCTCTTCCATTATCCGTCACGGTTGCTGTGCCGTCCTTCTCTAACGTAACGCTGATCTCCGTACAAAATCCCGCCAAATGCTCGTCCACTGAATTGTCTACAATTTCATAGATAAGATGGTTCAATCCTTTCGTAGACACACTTCCTATATACATTCCGGGGCGTTTCCGCACTGCCTCCAGACCTTCTAATACAGAGATACTCCCTGCATCATATGTATGATTTCCCGCCATTTACTTTCTCCTTTATCGCTCATTCCCGTTCTATTTGTGCTGTATTCACCGGTTCCATATACTTTGCGCCGGATATGAATATTCTCTTTCACATTATAACGAGATTGTACCCTCAGACGAAGGATTTCATCATCCTGTTCATCTGAGGGTATTATTTTTAATGATACCACTCGTTATAGTTCTTGTAAATAGCATTTTTCAAAGCAAATGCCTCTGTCAAAAAAGCCAGTTCCTTCCATTATTCCAATATCACTTCACACAGCGTATCTGCCAAAACTTCCATTGCGTTTTTCATTTCTCCTACCGTATTTGTCTGTGCTCCCGCCTCGATCAAAAGAGATTTTGGAAGCAGATGCAGATTATATCTATATGCCCGTAAATAAATATGTCTTGCAAACCCGGGGTACATCCGTTCTGATGCAAGCTGCATTTGAAGGGAAAATGCCAGATTATCTTGTATGTATGGATTATAAAGATAGTCAATATCTCCATTTGTCCGTGAACGGCTCAATCCATTAAAATACATAATTTTCGCCGTCGGTTTTCCGTTGACTTCCGTAACTAAATGCGTTCCTTCCGCAACGCCGTCTCTGTGGAGATCAATCGCTACTTCGATCGTCGGATTCGCCTCAAGGATCGGACGAACGGATGCCTCGGCATTTTCATATGCATTACTTCTGTCAAGCTGTCCGTTAATAATATCATATACACCGGTATCATGAATCGTTTCCACTCCGCGCTTGTTCAGAAGTTCACATAAATACTCTCCCACTCCGACAATACTCGTTGCAGGATCTCCTGGGATCGAATCAACAAATTCTTCCTGAGAATGTGTGTGAAAGATGAGTACTTTCGGACCGTTCTTTGCAGAGTTGATTTTCATGCTTCTGCCAAGAAGATCATCTGCATTCAACTGTTCCGGTCCGATCATAGTAGAGCTGTCCACCGTATAAAAATTGCCGAGCAAATAATCAAAATCTCTCAATTTTTCAATCGACATATCGATGACAGATCCGTTTGTTCCGGCAGACGTCTGGGAGTTTTGTACCGTTTCCGGAATTGCTTCTCCGACAAGATTTCCATTTTCATCGATCCGATTTTCATCATTCGCCTGTGCTTCTAATATTTTGGCAGCAGTTTCTTTGTCTTCCACAGGAAATCCTTCTCTTTTATGACTGATCGCATATCCCGCCGTTGGCAGAAAAAGATATGACTGCTCTATGAAAAACTCATGAACCGTTTTTTGAGGTTTCCGGTTCAAATACGCAAGTCCCGGCATGTACATTTCCTCAGCATTCGAAAAAATATGAGTCTGGATGCCATACAGCCGTGCTGACCATGCCTCCTTTGAAATAAAACAGAGAGCTGCCATCACAAAAAATACAAAACGTATTATCCGATTCTTCCGTTCTCTCTCTTTTTCCATGATTCGAAATCGATCTGCCATCTGACATCGCCCTCGTCTTTCTATTACTTCTGACAGTGTATGCCCTGTTTTCTCTTCTTATGCTTCCTGACCGTCTCCACATCCCGAAAAGAGCATATTAATTGCTTCCGCCAACGTATGGCTGATATGATGAACCATTTCGTCAACATCTTTCGGCGTTACGAACATCCCGTTTAAATGAGGGGAGATCAATTCTTTTACAAATTCATATTTTTCTCCGGCGTTATAAGATCGAAGCACTTCTCCTACTCCTTTCAGAGACTCTGATGATTCAAGCGCTAAAATAAAATTTTCCATTGTATCATTTACAATGGTTGCCGCATCGACAACTGTCGGAACGCCGATCCCTATGACCGGTACACCCAGCGTTTCCTTTGTCATTCCATTCCGATGGTTTCCGACGCCGCTGCCGGGATGGATTCCCGTATCTGCGATCTGTATCGTCCGATTCAGCCGCTTACTGTTTCTTGCTGCCAAAGCATCAACTGCTATCACAACATCAGGGTTTGTCTCTGAAACAATTCCTCGTACAATTTCCGCACTTTCCATTCCGGTCTGTCCCATGACTCCAGGAACAATCGCACTGATCATTGGCGCATCGTCCGTTCCCATTGCATACTTACCATACTCTTTCACGATATGACGGGTTACGGACAAATGATCCGCTACACAAGGCCCGAGAGAATCAGGAGTTACTTCTCTGTTTCCTAAACCTACTACAAGAATAGATATATCTTTGCTTCTCAGCTCAAGCTTTCGGATCAATTCTTTTATATAGGAACAAATTTTTTCCGCAATCAGCATTTGATTTTCCGCATCAGGCATTGCCAAATCCGGTGTTTCAACCGTCAGATACGTTCCAACAGGTTTCCCCATCGCCTTAGCTCCGTTTTCTGTTTTGATTTCAACTCTCGTAATACGAAGCTCTGTTTCTTCGTCATAATCTTCTTCAAGAACCACCCCTGAAATTTCAACATTATCCGATTCGAACCGTTCTTTTTCTTCCAGCGCAAGATCTGTACGCACACTATAATTTCTAATCATATCTCATCCTCACTTCCTCTGTTCTAGTCGTCATATCCGTATAACTTCATATCAAAATACAATTTTCCCATATATAAGTTCCATAATTCCCAATATTTCTTAAAATATGTATTGACAAGCTTTTCGACTTGGCATAAAATAAATGAGTATGTTTCAGCAGAACGTCCGTGTCCGAGTCTGCGGAAACTCAAATTACATTTGAAATCATAGATATATATGGAGGTGTACGCATTGGCTAACATTAAGTCTGCTAAGAAAAGAATTTTAGTAAACGAGACTAAAGCTGCAAGAAACAAAGCAATTAAATCTAAAGTAAAAACTGCTGTAAAGAAAGTAGAAGCTGCAGTTGCTGCTAAAGATGTTGAAACTGCTAAGACTGCTCTTCACGCAGCGATTGTCGAGATTTCCAAAGCTGGAACAAAAGGTGTTTACCACAAAAAAACAGTTTCCAGAAAGATCTCTCGTCTTTCCAAAGCTGTAAGCAGCATTGCTTAATCTTATTCATAAAATTTATAGAAACGTAAAAGACATCTGCTCCCGTCAGGCAGATGTCTTTTTTGTTTCGATTAAATTCACCATTGCCAATCATCGGAAATACCAAAAGGCACATTCCGGGATTATAAGCGGTCGCCAAGGTCTCGGGCAAACCCGGATTTTGGCTCGTTGTCAGCAAAAAACGGGATGCACTGCATCTGCGGTGCATCCCGTTTCAAAACAAAACTTCTCTTTCGATTAGTTATTGATCAATTTATCTTCATCACTCCAGCTATAAAGTTTTCTGATCTCTGCTCCCACTTTCTCTGACGGATGTTCTGATGCAAGTTTTCTCATTGCACGGAAGTGTGCCTGACCGCCTGCTTCAGACATATCAAGAAGGAAGTCTTTTGCAAATGTACCATCCTGAATATCTGTAAGGATCTGTTTCATCGCTTTCTTCGTCTCATCTGTGATGATCTTCGGACCTGTTATGTAATCACCATATTCTGCTGTATTGGAGATAGAATATCTCATTCCTGCAAAACCGGACTGATAGATCAGATCTACGATCAGTTTCATTTCGTGGATACATTCAAAATATGCGTTTCTCGAGTCGTATCCTGCTTCTACTAGTGTCTCAAAACCTGCCTGCATCAAAGCACATACACCGCCGCAGAGAACTGCCTGCTCACCGAAAAGATCTGTCTCTGTCTCTGTACGGAATGTTGTTTCGAGAATACCTGCTCTTGCTCCACCGATTGCAAGTCCATATGCAAGCGCTTTATCCAATGCTTTTCCTGTATAGTCCTGCTCTACTGCCACGAGGCACGGAGTTCCTTTTCCTGCCTGATACTCACTTCTTACCGTATGTCCCGGAGCTTTCGGAGCAATCATCGTAACGTCAACATTTGCCGGCGGAACAATCTGTCCGAAATGAATATTAAAGCCATGTGCAAACATCAGCATATTACCTTCTTCCAGGTTCGGCTCAATATCGTTTTTATATAAAGCAGCCTGTTTTTCGTCATTGATCAGGATCATGATGATATCTGCTTTCTTTGCCGCTTCTGCTGCTGTATATACTTCAAATCCCTGCTCTTCGGCTTTCGCCCATGACCTGCTTCCTTCATAAAGTCCGATTACGACATTACATCCAGATTCTTTTAAGTTCAGCGCATGAGCATGCCCCTGACTTCCATAACCAATAATTGCGATCGTCTTTCCTTCGAGAAGGGAAAGGTTACAGTCTTCCTGATAATAAATTTTTGCTGCCATTTTACATTCCTCCTAAATGATAATTAAAAATATGCTACATCCTTACTTCCTCTGGAAAGTCCTGTGATACCGGTTCTTGCAAGTTCCAGTATCTCATATCCCTGAAGAAGATTAAGGAAAGCTTCCAGTTTACTTTGAGTTCCGGTAAGCTCAATAATGAGGGAATCCTCTTCCACATCAACAATTTTTGCTCTGAAAATATCCGCAACAGATATGATCTCACCTCTTTGAGCCGCATTCGCCCGAAGTTTTATCATAATCAATTCACGGTAGACCGATTCGCCGTCTTTCAGAACTTTTATATCTACGACATCTTCCAGCTTTCTTACCTGTTTTTCAATCTGAGATAAGATCAGCTCGTCTCCTGACGCAACAACTGTAAGTCTCGTAAATCGTGTATCAGTCGTCGCACCGGCAGTAATACTGTCAATACTATAACCTCGCCGGCTGAACAATCCTGCGATACGGCTTAACACTCCCGGATTATTGTCTACAAGCAATGAAAATACCTGACTTCTCATGTGGTTCTCTCCTTTTTTATTAAAAACAGAGTGCGTTCTGTTTTTATATTTTATAATATTACCAACTCCATTATTCTTTGTCAAGATGTTGACCGGATTTTTTTACATATTGTAACAGTTCATCCATGACAGTCCGGATTGGCTGCTTCTTTTCTTACTTTCGGAAATTCGTCTGTTTGGCAGCAGAAATGACAGCCGAATTTAAAACTATACACATCCGATTTTTTCTGCCAGTTCATTTAAATAAAACCATCTCTCGGTTTTTTCATCAAGCTGTGTCTGTATTTTTTCCTGTTCTTCAAACAGTTCTTTTAATTTCACAGAATTTGTCGCATTTTTCTCAATCTGCTTTTCAATCTCGTTCAGCTTTTCTTCTAAAGCTGCCAAGTCCGCATCAATCGTTTCAAATTCCCTCTGTTCTTTATACGAAAATTTTAATTTCCGGGGAACATTCTGCTTCCAGCTTTTTTTCTGACCTTCCTCAGTATCTTTCTCTAAAGTTCCAGAAGAATCTCTGTTCTGAACTGTGGGCTGACTTTCTGTTGATTCCTTTTTCTTTACGTTCAGATAATCCGTATATCCGCCTTCAAACTGGCGGATCTTCCCATTTCCGTCCAGCTCAAAAATACGATCTGCAACATTATCTAAAAAATAACGGTCATGAGATACAGTAATCACGATCCCCGAAAAAGAATTTAAATAATCTTCCAGTATAGTAAGAGTTGGGATATCAAGATTATTCCCCGCCTCATCAAACAAAAGAACGTTTGCATTTTCTGCCAGAACCCCAAGAAGATACAGTCTCCTTTTCTCACCGCCTGAAAGTTTTCCTATAGGAGCATACTGCATATCCGGAGTAAATAAAAACCGCTCCAAAAGCGATGACGCGCTGATCTTTCCTTCTTTCGTCGTAATATATTCTGCAATCTCTTTTACATAATCAATTACTCTTTGAGAATCATCCATATGTTGTTCTTCCTGAGCAAAATATCCAATCTTAACAGTCTCTCCGATTTCGATCTCTCCACTGTCCGGAAGAACCTGTCCTGCGATCATTTTCATCAGAGTAGATTTTCCGCATCCGTTCGGTCCGATAATCCCAAGACGCTGATTTTTTAATACAATATAACTAAAATCATCCAGTATGATTTTTTCTCCATACTTCTTACTCACATGATGAAGTTCGATCGTTTTCTTTCCCATTCTTGTCTCTACTGAGTCCAGTTCCACTGTCTGATCTTTCACCGGAGATTTTCCGTTTTTCAACGCTTCTAAACGTTCCAGTCTTGCCTTTTGTTTTGTCGTCCTCGCCCGACAACCACGTTTTGCCCACTCTAATTCCATTCTCAAAACACTTTGTCTCTTCCGCTCAGAAGCAGACTCCATTTCTTCTCTTTGCGCTTTCAATTCAAGGAACCCTGAATAATCAGACTGGTAACTATACATTTTCCCCCTGCTGATCTCTAAAATACGATTCGTAACTCTGTCGAGAAAATATCGGTCATGTGTCACCATGACTACAGTTCCACGATAAGAGCGAAGATATTCTTCTAACCACTCGATCATTGTTTCATCTAAATGATTCGTCGGCTCATCCAGCAAAAGAACATCAAACTCAGCCGCCAGGATTTTAGCAAGTACAACCCGCCTTTTCTGCCCTCCTGACAAATGTTCTATTTTCTCATCGAACTGCGTAATCTTTAATTCAGTTAAGTTACTTTCAACCTTCCACGCTTCTTCTGACGCTTCTTTCAATGCAAAGGAACGAATTGTACTTTCTTTCGGAAAGATCGGATTTTGAGGCACATAAGCAATCTTAAGTCCGTTTTGCCTGACGATCTGTCCCTCATCCGGCACTTCTTCCCCGGCAATCATTTTAAGCAGCGTTGATTTTCCGGTTCCGTTAATTCCTACGACTCCGATTTTGTCTCCTTTTTGAATCCCGAACGATGCATCTTCAAATATCGTTTTTTCTCCGTAAATTTTACAAATATGTTCTATATTGATAATATTCATGAAAAACTCCTTACAAACCATTTTCTCTCATTATTGTGAGTTGTCTGTAAGGAGTTGTCAAGTGAATTTTATCCGTCTTATTTCTGTTTTTTTCCTGTTATGCCGCTGCTCGATATCGTACTTTATTAATCAAAACAACACCAAGACTAACGATCAGCAAAAAATAAAAATTGATTCCTCTGCTCACAAGCATGGAAGGGATCAGATATGCTCCGGTAAACACATGAGCGAATACTGTTTGATACATCAGCTCTGTAATCCCCTGTGCTCCTGGGAGTGGAAGCATATCTACTGCAATATAAACCGCAGCCTGGAGAAGGATCACTTTCATCATCGCCGTTCCATGGAGACCAAATCCAAGATATACCATGTACGTTAAAAGAAACACACTGCATCTTTGTAAAAATGTAACAAATATGACAAACAGAAGTTTCCCCTTATGCATACGCAGCCATTCCACAGCCTTTTGATAACTGCCGATAAATTCATGGATTTTTCCTGCCCGCTGATCCGATCGTTTAAGAATCCTCATGCGAACAAGCAGTTTTTCAAAAAACAGCGCACATCGAAGCATAATATTTGGAAACAGCATAACGCCGGTTATGATCACCACTAAAATTACATTCAGAAAAAGTCCGAACAAATAAAGCGGGAAAAATTTTCCTAATTCCATCTGAAGCGGACTATGCCAACAAATCAAGATCCCAGCTCCTAAAATCACAAGAACAAACTTATATACAACAGCCACCGTCATAAGAACAACTGTACTGTCCGATCCTCTGTTTCCGTCCTTGCTCATATAGTAAAGCTGCACAGGCTGCCCGCCTGTCGCGGAAGGAGTGATGCCGGAATAAAAAAATCCAATAAAAGAATACTGAACACATCTCCCCAGAGAGCAGCCTTCTGTTTTTACTCTGTTTGCCTTCATTGCCTGAAGCAAATACCAAATCATATATCCTTCTGCGCAGACAAAAAACAACGCAAGCGCGGCTGCCAAAAGAAGATGCCAAAACGACATTTTTGTAAGAGCATGCGCAATTTCGCCAAGGTTTTTCCCACTGAACAACGTATAAAACGTCAGAAACATCACAAGGAGGAAAACGGCAATTTCAAGAATTCTCTTTTTAACGCTCATATCCGTTCCTCCGTTCTGTTTCCACTTGTTTCCTAACAGAATGCATCTGTGAAAGAGCTATATAACTTCCCATTGCAGGAGCATATGCCGGCTGCGGAACCGGAAACAGAATTTTTCCTTCTCTTCGTCCTTCTCTTTCCTTTTGATCTGTCAGTTCTTTTAAGCTTCCTTCAAAAATAACCTTTTTCTTTTCATACTCAAAGAAATCTTTTGGAGTAACAAGTGAAAAATGTTTTCCCCACTTACAAACCCCTGCACGTTCCAATAGTTTTGCAGCATAAGATGAACATGTATAATGATTTTTCTGATAAAATGGTTTTCCGAAAAGCAAAAACGGAAGTCCTATAATCGTATAATGATAACGATATCTGTTACGCATCGCCTCATGAAGCTCTTCCTGAATAAATCTTTTTTGTGCTTCCGTACATTGAATCGAACAGATCATATAATCCGCTCCCGGAAATGCCCTTAAAATTTTTCTTTTTTCTTCTTTTTCAAATCCTGCAATCAGTGGAATTGACGGATGCCGTCTCCCGATACTGTACGCCTCCTCTAAATTTTCATCTAACCCGATTGCTACATGGATGTATTTCTGTTTAATCACTCTGCGGATAATTGAAGCGAAAATTCCCGGTGTATCCACAAATGCTATGTATATTTCTGCCATAATCCTCATCCTTTTTCATTGTAATATCGATTAAAAAAAGAAACTTCACCCTCTTTTCAATCTTTTTCTAAAGCAACCCATTCCTGCCATAACTAGACATTTACTGAAAACGATATACTTTCTTTGCAAGCCGATACCCGACGATCGTCAGGCTTCCCCCAATCTTTCCTGGTAAATAAGTGAAGCCGCTTAAAGTGCGGAAACGCAGACGATAATAGAGAGCTTCATTGTATTCTTTTACATGTTCCCACATATCTTTGCGTTTTTTATAAGACTCCTCTGTATTTATAAGAAGCAGATGAATGGATGAGATTGTAAGCATGATCGAAATATTTCTCACCATATATGCCTCCAGTTTCGGATGAATCTTTTTTACTTCTTCAAGATCAACACTTCGCGCCACAAGATCCGTTACACGTATCTGCTGATCAATTCTTTTCATAAGTACTTTTTCATTTACAGACTGATCGTCTCTTCCGAGATAATAATGATACAGATCAATATCCATGTAATAAATCGTCTTCGCATACGGCAGCGGTTTATATGAAAACAGATTATCTACATAAAACGTATGCTCAGGAAGCTTTACACCGGATACTCTAAGCACCTCTGTCCGAAACATAAGCGAATGCATGATTAAATACTGAGACGGATGAAATTTTCCAATCTCATCCCATGTACACTGCTTTTCCTTCGGAAAAACATTTCTATAATCCATCGATTTCTTAGTTCCTTCTTCGAGGTGATCATATACATAATTGCATACGATCAGATCCGGTTTCTCTGTGTCAAACATTTTCAGACTGGAAAGAAGCTTTTGATACGCATCTTTATCAAACCAATCGTCTGAATCCACAACTTTATAGTAGATTCCATTTGCCAATTCCAATCCCTTATTTACACCCGAACCATGTCCTCCGTTTTCTTTATGTACGACACGCACAAGATCTGGATATGCGGCGGCATATTCATCAGCAATCTCTGCTGTATGGTCGGAAGAACCGTCGTTGATCAAAATGATCTCAACATCCTGACCTCCGATCAAAAGCGAATCTACACATCTTCTCATATAATCTTCCGAGTTGTAGCACGGAACTGCAAACGTAATGTATTTCATAATTTTTCCTCCTCAAAGTATCCTCACATTTCCTGCATTTAAAGTACAAATCTTAATCAGCTTAAATATTACGCACTCCTTCTTAAGATAACATCGAGGTATTTCTTAAGATTTGGGAAAGATTTTTTAAACAATATGAAAATACCGAAGAAACTATCCCAAGTGGTACTACAATTAAAATAATAAATAAAATGATCAGCCACCCCACCACCTGTCCGATCAGTCTGCTTATAGATAATCTCATTGACCTTGCCTCCTCCGTCTCTGTCTCCTTTTATTTTAAAAAAGCCGAAATTTTTTTCCATATTGAAAAGCTTACATTTCAAGGTATATATCTTACACTTTCGTAAGACAGAGAAAAAACAATGAAAAATTTCTTAAATTCTTCTCCATGACTTGTATCAGTCTGGGAAAAGTTATAACATAAGAAAATAATTTTGCATTCAGCGATCAGGAAAAGGAGTTTTATTTATGAGTGAAAACCCTAGATTTGAAGATTATTTTGATGACGATTTTGAAGTTAAATACGAAGATGACTATGACGATAAGAGGAACGGTCATTCCGACCCGTACAATTATGATGAGGAAGATGACACAAATTATTTCGAGGAAGATTTCCTTGACGACGAGGATGACAGTGAGGATGATTTCGACGAAGAAAATGATGAAGAACATTATATTGATGATGAATACGTTGATTATGACCGCTCCAAAAAAAAGAGACGAAAAAGAAGTTCCAAAGTACCGCTTGCCGCACCAATTAGAAAAGGCGGCCGCATTCTTTCCCGCATTTCCGCTTCATTAGTCCGTAGTCTGACTGCGCTTTTGATCTTAGCGATTATGGGATTTGCCTCATGGACTTTTCTTCGTGCCAGCGCTCCTTACGGCGACATTGCAGAAGCGGTAAATACACAAACAATTTCCATGACCCTTGCCGCTTATTTATGTATCGCTGTAATCTTTCTCTTAAGCGAACTCATCGCACTTCTTTGGTCAATGACAAAAGTAAGAGTACGAGATCAATGGGGTGTTCATAAAGAAGACACCGGCAGAGGACTAAATTCATTTCTGTTTGTATTCCTCTCCTCATACGCCGCATTTTTATTCAATCGATTTCTTCCTGAAACACCGGAAATCCTCTACGGACTAAAGGGTGGACTTGAAGTATATGGTTCTATGCACAATGTGTTATTCGGCCTTTGCGCTGCCGGAATCATTTCTTGTCTGATTCGTAAATATCTTTAAAAGAATCATAACTAACTCGTTCTAAATCGGACGCTCGATTCGGATCTTAACGAGATTTGCCGAGCGTTTTTTCAAATCCTTTTTATATCCGATACCCCGGTATCTCTTAATCTGACATACAGTTCTGCCCATTTGATCAGACACCTGCTCTTCTGTTGCGCCATACGCAAACAGATTAAATGCACAACAATTTCTAAGCGCTTCTGCACTGTATGATGGAATTTTAGCTTTTTCACAATATTTTTTCATCATCCGACTAATATACATCGTATTCAATGGATTTTTATTTCGATTATAAAAAAGCGAAGTTTCTCCCTCCCACTCTTCCAAATAAGAAAACAAGATTATTTTCGCGTCTTCCGGAATATAGCATGGCTCGTTTCGTCCACTTAAAAATACATACAGATCCTCTTCATATTGCGCAAAATCTTCCGGTCCTTTCAATGCTGTAATCTCTGTAGAAGAAAGCCCCACACGATACATCAGTGTTAAAATAGTATATACCATCCGATTCTCCGAAGCCGCTCTCAGCAGTTGATCCACATGTTCCACCGGGATCATACGAGCCAAATCTTTTTCTTTTGCCAGTCGTTTTAGATAGGGCGCAAAATAATCCTCACGCAATATTGAATCCGTTTCGACAATTTTTTCTTCAGAGCATTCCTCTTGAAAAAATTGTGCAAAAGAATGAAGTTCCCGGAACTTTTTCGTTACTGTCAATGGAGCGATTTTCCCATTTTGAATATTTGTCTTCATATACGCATGATATTTTTCTACGTCTGATGGCATTGTCTGCAAAAAACGCTTTCCGGTAAAACGGCAAAATTCAGATAGATCCGATCGATATGATGCCTCTGTCACCGAACTTCGAAATCTTCTGCGAAATGAATCCCACTCTTCTTGTTCTATACAATTTTTAAAAAAATCAAATTTTTCACTTTTTGTATTGACATATTCAGGTTCTGCGTTTTGGCTCATCGATTCACCTCTCCTGCCTTGTTTGTATCAAGCTTTTTAAATGTTATTAGTTTAATTCATACTATAACATTTTATTCTTTTTTTGACAAGTAACATTTGCATTGCTACTCATCAAACTCTAATACTGCGATATGAAACTGCGGTGTTTCTTTTAATTCTTTTACAACACCTTTCCTTGTTTTCAGCCGCTCCGCCTGTTTAAAATTCGCACTCATCCCAAGTGCATGTTCAATCGTATAATAATAAGATGTCGGAAGAACGCCTTCTGTCACACCTACTTCCATCCCTGGCTTTAAAGCTTCTGTATCCTCGATCGTAAACTCCATTTCCCGCATGTTTTTTCTACTCCTCTTCTATCTTTTACTGCCTGTTGTTCCTGCTTCTTTCCGCTTGTCAGTATATCATAAAATCAGATTTTTAAAAGCTTTTCTTATAGAAAAACTGTATTGCTGAAGAGTCATTGTCTTTTGTTCCCTTTTGCAATACAGTTTTCTTTTTACAATACTTTTATTTTATATCAAATTCAGGATGTTCATCTAAATGTTCTGATACATATTTTCCATTTTTCTTCCTCTGCCTTACGCACTCGGTCAGCAAATATTCAATCTGCCCGTTGACTGAGCGAAAATCGTCTTCTGCCCAAGCTGCCACGGCATCATACAATTTTGCAGAAAGCCGAAGCGGAATCTGTTTCTTTTTCTGCTCTGCCATGATTAATACAAACTTCCTGAATTTACGATCGGCTGCGCGTCTCTGTTTCCGCACAAAACGACAAGCAGATTAGAAACCATTGCAGCTTTTCTTTCTTCATCCAGTTCTACGACTTCCTTTTCACTAAGCCGGTCAAGCGCCATTTCCACCATTCCGACCGCTCCGTCTACGATCATTTTTCTCGCATCTATGATCGCTGATGCCTGCTGTCTCTGAAGCATGACTGCTGCGATCTCCGGCGCATAGGCAAGATATGTGATCCTTGCTTCCAAAATTTCCAAACCTGCTTCACTGACTCGTTTTTGAATCTCATCACGAATTCTTGCAGCTACTACCTCGCTGGATCCTCTAAGACTGCCTTCATCTGCCACTCCATCCCCGGTTGTGTCTACATTCGGGGAAACATCATAAGGATAAATACGCACAATATTTCGAAGCGCCGTATCACACTGAAGAGAAAGATATTCTTTATAATTATCTACATTAAATACCGCTTTTGACGTATCCACAACACGCCACATGACCGCAATACCGATTTCTACAGGATTTCCGAGACAATCGTTGATCTTTTGACGACTATTATTCAAAGTCATAATCTTTAAAGAAATTTTCTTTCCTGATGACTCTGCACTAGATTTTTCTGAAGTACCGGCAAGCAATCCTGACAGAGATGATTTTCTTGCGCTGTTATCAACGTCACCGCTCTGATTCAAATGTGTATCCGCCGCCGGATTCACACTTGCAGAAAACGGATTTACCGCATAAAACCCTTCTCCTTTCAATGTACCTGTATATTTTCCGAACAATGTCAAAACAAGTGCTTCCTGCGGCTTCAATACACGCAGTCCACAATATGGAAACCATCCTACACACATCCAAAAAATACTGATACCGAGTAAAAACGGATTCCCGATCATCGCCCCTGCAACACAGACCGCAATCGACAATAAATACAACAATGTTGTCAAAATCAAAACAAGCATTCCATTTTTCTTATTATTCAGTATCTTCTCTTTCATCGTTATCCCTCCATTCGTTTCTTTTTGATATCTTTATGATATCATTTTGTTTTCTGTTTGTAAATAGTAATTACAAATATTTCATTTTATTTTCCAAAAAATATTGACAATAGATTCCACTACACATATACTATACATGAAAGCTAGTTAGTTACTCAACTATCAAACTAACATATAAGGTGGTGATACATTGAATATCAATCCTAATATAGAAAAGCCAATTTTTATTCAAATAGCCGAACAACTTGAAGACTCTATTTTTACAGGAGTCTTCCCTGAAGAAACAAAAATTCCGTCAACAAATGAATTATCTGCTTTGCTGAACATCAATCCTCATACTGTTTTAAAAGGAATGAATCTTTTGGTAGACGAAGAAATTATATACAAGAAAAGAGGGTTGGGCATGTTTGTCAAAGAGGGGGCAGTCAACAAGATCAGATTAAAACGACAAAGTCAGTTTTATGAGCAATATGTTGCCTCATTAATTCAGGAAGCATCTAAACTGCAAATGACAAAAGAGGAAGTTATTTCATTAATAGAAAGGGGATTTGATCATGAACGAAATTCAAATTAAAAATATCACTAAGAAATACAACGACTTAACAGCTCTTGACAATGTTTCTTTTTCCTTTGAATTCGGAAAGATTTACGGACTTTTAGGACGAAACGGCGCCGGTAAATCCACTCTTATCAATATAATTGCAAACCGGATTTTTGCTGACCATGGGACGATCCTTATCGATGACATTCCTGCAAAAGAAAATATGCAGGTACATGAGAAAATCTTTTGCATGAGCGAAGCTGATTTATATGATAAAGACTTAAAAATAAAAGAACATTTCAAATGGATCGATCGGTTTTATGATTGTTTTGATTTAAATAAAGCCTTGACTATTGCCGAAAAGTTTGAACTTGACATCAACAAAAAATTCAGATCATTATCTAAAGGTTATCAATCAATTTTTAAATTAACGGCAGCTCTGTCATTAAACGTCCCTTATGTGATTTTTGACGAACCAGTTTTAGGATTGGATGCAAATCACAGAGAACTATTTTATGATCTGCTTTTACAAGACTATGAAAATAACGAACGAACAATCATTGTCGCTACGCACCTGATCGAAGAAGTGGCAAATATTATTGAAGAAGTTGTCTTAATCGACCATGGTCAAATCATATTGCAGGATACTGTCGAAAATCTTTTAGAAACAGGGTACAGTGTCTCAGGAATTGCTCAAGAAGTTGATCGCTATTGCTCAGGTAAAAATGTAATCGGCTATGACGAATTAGGTGGTATGAAAATTGCCTATGTGTTAGATGAAAAAACATCCTTTCCACAAAACAGCAGCCTTCATTTTTCATCTGTGAATTTGCAAAAACTGTTCGTAAAATTAACAGAGAAAGGCGGTAAATAATATGAATAAATTAAAATCTGTCATTCAATACGAATGTGTAACTTCGTTTAAATATATTTGGATCTTCTATGCGATACAATATGCGATCGTCGGACTTATCACTCTGATCATCGGCATTGTTGTAGGAAGTTTTGAAAATGTCGGAACAAATTGTTTGGAAATCAATACCTTATTTTTTGTAAGCATTTTAGGAGTATTAGGATTTAAAGAAGATTTTAAGACATTAATACAAAATGGTTTTACACGCAAATACATTTTCATTGCCGTTCTTTCTTTATTTGGTTTTATGTCCGGGATCATGGCGTTCGTAGATACGATAGTAGGAAATCTTCTTCACTATTTTAATCACTCTTACACTTCTCTCTACAGCGGAATCTACGGATACGGCAATGCAGTTATGAACTGGATCTGGCTGTTCCTTGTTTATGTAGTATTTTGCTGTCTGCTGTATTTAACGATACTTATAATCAATAAAGTTGGCAAAACCGTATCAGTCTATTTTGGTGTCCTTTTAATCGGATGCATATTACTTGTCATTGCATTATTCAGATATGTGTTTTCTGCTGAACTGGTAAAAAGCATTTTAGACTTTTTCATGAAAGCAGTCGGATTTATGACAGATGGAACAATCAATCATTTCTATCCTGCTTTTACTTTATTGATAGTTATTAGCATTTTAGGAACTGCGTCTTTTGCGGTTATCCGTCGAACCGAACTTAAATGATCCATTTACAACAGTAAAAAGTGGAGAAGATTTCTCTTCTCCACTAATTTTTTCTATTCACATTTAAAATAATGACCGGTGATTAGAATTTGCCTTCTTTCGCTGCTTCCTCGATAGAAACCGCAACTGCAACAGTCATACCAACCATCGGGTTGTTACCTGCTCCGATCAGACCCATCATCTCTACGTGAGCCGGTACGGAAGAAGATCCTGCGAACTGAGCGTCAGAATGCATACGTCCAAGTGTATCTGTCATACCGTAAGAAGCCGGTCCTGCAGCCATGTTGTCCGGGTGAAGTGTACGTCCTGTACCACCGCCTGAAGCAACTGAGAAATATTTTTTGCCCTGCTCGATACATTCTTTTTTGTATGTACCTGCAACCGGATGCTGGAAACGTGTCGGGTTTGTAGAGTTTCCTGTGATAGAAACATCAACGCCCTCTTTCCACATGATTGCAACACCTTCACGAACATCATTTGCTCCGTAGCAGTTTACTTTAGAACGAAGTCCGTCAGAGTAAGCTGTTCTGGAAACTTCTTTGAGTTCACCTGTGTAATAATCATATTCTGTCTGAACATATGTAAATCCGTTAATTCTGGAAATGATCTTAGCAGCATCTTTTCCAAGACCGTTCAGGATAACACGAAGCGGTTTTTTACGAACTTTGTTTGCTTTCTCTGCGATACCGATCGCACCTTCTGCTGCTGCGAATGACTCATGTCCTGCAAGGAATGCAAAGCAGTCTGTCTCTTCTTCAAGAAGCATCTTTCCGAGATTTCCGTGACCAAGACCTACTTTACGCTGATCTGCTACAGAACCCGGAATACAGAATGCCTGAAGACCTTCTCCGATTGCTGCTGCTGCGTCTGCTGCTCTTGTACATCCTTTTTTGATCGCGATTGCTGCACCTGTAATATAAGCCCAGCATGCATTTTCAAAACAGATCGGCTGAATGCCTTTGATCTGATTGTATACGTCCAGTCCGGCATCCTTTGTGATCTTCTCTGCTTCTTCAAGAGAAGCGATACCGTAGCTGTTTAAAACTTCATTGATTTTATCAATTCTTCTTTCATATGATTCAAATAAAGCCATTTATGTATCCTCCTGATTTATTTACCTTAATATGTCGCTAAATCCCGATTACTCCTTACGCGGGTCGATGATCTTCGCTGCGTCATCAACACGTCCGTACTGTCCTTTTGCTTTCTCCCAAGCATCGTTCGGTGTATCGCCTGCTTTGATGAAATCTGTGAATTTCCCAAGGCTTACGAACTGGTATCCGATAATCTCATTGTCTTCGTCAAGAGCGATTCCTGTTACATAACCCTCTGCCATCTCAAGGTAACGAGGACCTTTTGCAAGTGTTCCGTACATTGTACCAACCTGAGAACGAAGTCCTTTTCCAAGATCCTCAAGTCCTGCTCCAATCGGAAGTCCGTCTTCAGAGAATGCACTCTGAGTTCTTCCGTATACGATCTGAAGGAAAAGTTCTCTCATTGCTGTATTGATCGCATCACAGACAAGGTCTGTGTTAAGTGCCTCTAAGATTGTTTTGCCCGGGAGGATCTCAGATGCCATAGCTGCGGAATGTGTCATTCCCGAACATCCGATTGTCTCTACAAGCGCTTCCTGAATAATACCGTCTTTCACGTTCAGAGTCAATTTACATGTACCCTGCTGCGGAGCACACCAGCCAATGCCATGTGTCAAACCGGAAATATCCTTTACTTCTTTCGCTTTCACCCATTTTGCTTCTTCCGGGATCGGAGCCGGTCCGTGATTTGCGCCCTGCGCTACCGGACACATCATTTCTACTTCATGTGAATAAATCATGTTAAAACTCCTTTCAATATCTATGATTTTCTTCTGCATACGAACACATACTCGTGCCATACCTATCTTATTTTCTCATAAATTGCTTCATTCGTCAATCAAACTTTGACAAAGTTTTCACTTAAAATTTTTATGATATTATTTAGAATTTTTGATATCGTTTTGTTTTCGGGATTTCTACTCTCTCAGCAACGCTTCTTTCAACATCTCAAGTGCAGTCTCAACTGTATGAACTCTGTTTTCCATCCGATTTCCATGAAAACGACATTCTTTTACCGTTATCTTCCCATTCAGATAACATCCGATATACACAAGTCCTACAGGCTTGTCTTCTGTTCCTCCGCCCGGTCCCGCAATTCCGGTTGCGCTAAGAGCCGCCTCGGCATTCGCTGCCTTTGCCGCTCCCTTCGCCATCTCTTTCGCGGTCTGTTCGCTGACTGCACCATAAGTTTCAAGCGTCTCATGAGATACTCCAAGAAGACGTTCTTTCGCTTCATTTGAGTAAGTGACGTATCCTTCATTTAGCACGGCTGACGCTCCTGCTGCATTTACGAGTGTTCCTGCAATCAATCCTCCTGTACAGGATTCTGCTGTCGTCACATGAAGCTGTTTCTCAGATAAGAGTTCTACTACCGTTTCTTCCAAAGTTTTTTCATATGCTGTTTTTTCTTTTAAATACCATTCAAGATACATAATTACATCCCACCCTGTGTAAGTACCTGTTTATTTTTCCACACATAATCAATCAAAGAAATGATCGTAAGCGCCACTGCTACCCAAATAAGGATTTCCCCGATCAGATCAAAGACGCCTCCTAAATCTGCGATAAGTACAATGATCATTGCCATCTGGAATACTGTTTTGAATTTGCCCCAGTAGCTTGCCGCGATCACGATCCCGTTGTCAGAGGCCACAAGACGAAAGCCGCTGATAATAAACTCTCTTGCAATAATGATGATCACAATCGCTGCAGTTAATTTTCCGGAAGGGATCAGGCAGATCATTGCCGAACAAACAAGCAGTTTATCCGCCAAAGGATCCATAAATTTCCCGAAATTTGTGACAAGATTATACTTTCTTGCAATTTTTCCGTCCAAAAGATCCGTCAGGCTTGCAACCGCAAAAATCCCAAGGGCGATCCACTTATTCGCTGCCCCTCCTACATCTGTAAGCATAAAAAACACAAAAAAAGGTACCATGATAACGCGCAATACTGTTAATTTATTTGGTAAATTCATAATAATTCTCCTATCAGATCATATTCTAACGCTCCGGTTATTTTCACTTTTGCAAAATCACCGGAAAGCAGTTCTTCCTCCGTGTTAATAAAAATCAATCCGTCCACATTCGGAGCATCGCGGTATGTCCTGCCCACATAAGCATTCTCATCCGCTACTTTTCCTTCGATCATAACAAGCATTTCTCTGCCGATCATCTTCTCCGCATTGTCAAACGCAATCTCCTGCTGAAGTTCCATCAAATCCGCCTGCCGATCTTCTTTTACTTCTTCCTCTATCTGATCCGGCATAACGGCTGCCGGAGTATCCTCTTCCGGCGAGTAAGTAAAGACTCCCAAACGGTCAAATTCCATTTCATCAACAAACTGAATCAATTCCTCATGCTGTTCCTGTGTTTCCCCCGGAAATCCGGTAATCAATGTTGTGCGAAGACAAATATCAGGAATTTCTTTTCTCAGCTTTTTCACGATATCGATCAATTCCTGTTTTGACGTCCTTCTGCCCATTCTTTTTAAAATACCATCACTCGCATGCTGAATCGGAAGATCAAGATAATGACATACTTTTGGTTCTCTTTTCATCACTTCGATCAACTCATTTGTAATTTCTTCCGGATAGCAGTATAAGATACGAATCCACCGAATTCCGGCAATTTTACACAATTCTTCCACAAGTTTATGAAGACACTTCTCTCCATACAGATCCTTTCCGTAAAGCGTTGTCTCCTGCGCCACGAGGATCAGTTCTTTGACGCCTTGTTCTGCAAGCTGCTCTGCCTCTTTCACAAGTCTCTCCATCGGAACGCTTCTAAAATTCCCGCGTATTTTCGGGATAATACAATAAGTGCAATGCTTATCACAACCTTCCGCGATTTTCAGATATGCAAAATGCCCTCCTGTTGTCACAAGACGCGTCGTCTCCAAAACAGGCAGTGCATTAAGATCAGAAAGAATCACTCCGCTTTTCCCTTTCAGCGCCTGATCGACCGCATCTAAAATCTTATCGTACGCTGTTGTTCCAAGCACTTCATCCACTTCCGGAATCTCATCTAGAATTTCCTGTCTGTATCTTTGTGCCAAACACCCTGTCACGATCAATGCTTTAAGCTGTCCCGATTTTTTATATTCCGCCATCTCAAGGATGTTTTGAATACTCTCTTCCTTTGCATCATGAATAAAGCAGCATGTATTAATTACAATAATATCCGCCTGACTTTCATCATCTGTCATCTCATATCCTCTTGACGCCAAAAGTCCAAGCATCACTTCCGTATCTACGAGATTCTTGTCACATCCCAGAGAGATAAACAATATTTTCATATCTGTTTCATACCTCATCTTCCTTCTTACTTCTTATTATTCAGATTTCTCACATTTTCAAATACTTTTCCACTTTAGCGCGGCAAGATTTCTCCTGCTAACATGAAAAAGGCAGATACCTTTTGGTTCTGCCTCATTGTTCTTACTCTTCTTCTGCCGCACTTTCGGCCATGATCTTCAACTCGCCTTTATTCAGCTCTTCAATCGCAATCGACAGCGGCTTTTCTCCTTCTTTCACATCAACAAGCGGAATGTCTCCGGCGATCAACTGTCTGGCGCGCTTTGATGTTGCCATCACGATCGAATAACGACTGTTGACAATTTTTGTTTCCCCTTCTTCGACATCTTTGTTTACAACTTTCATCAAATCTGTATAAGACGGATGCAGCATATTTAATTTTCTCCTTTCAATCTTTCCAAATCTTCTTTTATCGTCTTCATGAATGCTTCATTCCGAAAACTTCTGCGGTGCTCACCTTGGATAATCGTGTGCATCTCTTCTACGCACAACTCCAAATCATCATTAACGACAAGGTAATCATAATGTCCCATTCCCTCTGCTTCTTCACAGGCGCGGTTCATTCTGGACTCGATCACATCCATCGTTTCCGTTCCTCTGCCTACCAGCCTTTTTTTCAGTTCTTCGGCATTCGGTGGTGTCACAAATAAAAGCAATGTATCGGGAAACGCTTCTTTTACTTTCAAAGCCCCCTGTATTTCTATTTCAAGAATTACATCTTTCCCCGCATCTAATTGCTTTCTTACATACTCCTTCGGAGTACCATAATAATTTTTCACATATCTAGCATACTCTATCAATTCCTCTTTGGCAATCATTTTTTCAAATTCATCTTCTGTTATGAAAAAATATTCTCTTCCATCTTGTTCTCCGTCTCTTGGCCGCCTCGTTGTCGCCGAGACAGACAACGCATATGTATCAGGATATCTTGACAGAAGTTCTTTCATCAGCGTTCCTTTTCCCGATCCTGAAAATCCCGATACAACGATCAAAATTCCTTTTCTGTCCACAGTATTCCCTCCTATTCGATATTCTGTATCTGTTCTCTGATCTTCTCAATCTCTGTCTTAAGACTGATCGCACAGTTCGACACTTCCAAATCATTTGCTTTCGACAAGATCGTATTCGCCTCCCGATTCATTTCCTGAGCAATAAAATCAAGCTTCCTTCCGATTCCGTTTGATTCATCCAATGTTTCTTTCATATGTTGAATATGACTTTTCAGTCTCACCACTTCCTCATCCGTACAGATCTTATCTGCAAAAAGAATCACTTCTGCTGCAATCCGATTATCGTCGATCTGTGTATCCGACAACAATTCCCTCATCTTCTCTTCCAACTTTTCCTTATATTCCGCAACAATCTGCGGAGACCGTTGTTCGATAAATGTAATCTGACCGCTGAGGAAATCCAACTTAGACAAAATATCTTTTTTCAGCCGTTCTCCCTCTTTCGTCCTCATCTCCACAAATTGACGAAATGCACTTTCCAAAGCTTCTTTCAATCCGTTCCAGAGTTCTTCCTCATCCTCACTGTGCTCTTCCATCGTAAATACTTCCGGATATTTAGACAACGTACTGACACGGATGTCATTTTCCAAAGAAAATTGTTCCGCCATCTGATTCAGATAGTTCAAATATTCAGCCGCAAGCGCCGCGTTATATTTTACAGAAACCTGTGACTGCGACAAATCTTCGTATGTAATAAAAATATCTACTTTTCCTCTGTCTGCATAAGATTTCAGAAGCGTCCTAATCGATGTTTCAAAAAAGTTCAATTTCTTCGGCATCCGAATATTCACATCAAGATACCTGTGGTTCACACTTTTCAATTCTACTGTAAATTTTCTTGAGTCCTTCAGAACTTCACATCTTCCAAACCCTGTCATGCTTTTTATCATCTTGCTGTTCCTCGTATTTTTCATTTCGTCAACAGGCATATTATCTTTCAGATACTGTTATGCTGACGATAGCTGTAATTTTAGTTATTATACCTCTAAGGCGTGCAAATGGTCAACAGGTCTTTTTTCATTCCTCTGATTATGGTATACTTTCTTTTATATTCGGATTGAAAAGAAAAATCGTTTTATTCTTTCTTCCGAACAATCTAAGATATGGAGAATTTATCATGGCTTTTGACGGAATCGTCGTGGCAGCACTTGTCCACGAACTCAAAGAAAATTTAACAGACGGACGAATTGCGAAAATTGCTCAGCCCGAAACAGACGAGCTGCTTCTTACGGTCAAATCCCCCCGCGGACAGCACCGCCTTCTGATCTCTGCAAACGCTTCTCTTCCGCTTGTTTACCTTACAGACACAAATAAACCAAGCCCCATCACTGCGCCGAATTTTTGTATGCTTTTAAGAAAGCATATCAGCAACGGACGCATTGTCGAAATCTCGCAGCCAAAACTGGAACGGATCATTTGTTTTACGATCGAACATTTTGACGAGCTTGGAGACCTTTGCAGAAAAAAACTTATCGTTGAGATTATGGGAAAACACAGTAATATCATTTTCTGTTCCGAGGACGGACTGATCATAGACAGTATCAAACACGTTCCTGCCCAGATGAGTTCTGTCAGGGAAGTTCTGCCCGGACGGGAATATTTTATTCCGGATACGATGCACAAAAAAGATCCTATTGCAACAGAATGGGAAGAATTTTTCCCGCTTATCTGTGAAAAACCGATGCCGGTGGCAAAAGCTCTATATACAAGTTTTACAGGTATCAGTCCGGTTACGGCCGAAGAGATCTGCTTTCTTTCAGGTATCGACTCAGACATTCCGGCGAAAGAATATGACCACGACATCCTCTTTCATCTGTATACCCAGTTCACCATCTATTTATCTGCGGTAAAAGAAGGAAAATTCGAACCAGCGATCTACTATGACAAGCAAGAACCGAAAGAATTTTCAGCTCTTGCACTCACCCATCTTACCGGATATGAAAAGAAACTCTTGCCTTCTGTGTGCGAAGTTCTTCTCACCTACTATTCGGAAAGAAGTCAAATCACACGGATTCGTCAAAAATCCGTCGATCTCAGACACATTATACAGATTGCGCTTGAAAGGAATCGAAAGAAATATGATCTGCAGACGCGTCAGCTAAAAGACACGGAAAACAGAGACAAATACAAAGTTTACGGCGAACTGATCAACGCCTACGGATATGGTGTTCCCGAAGGGGCAAAACAGATGGAAGCGCTGAATTATTACACAAATGAAACCGTCACGATCCCTTTAGATCCGACAAAAACTCCACAGGAAAATGCACAACGTTTTTTTGCAAAATACAACAAACAAAAACGAACCTTTGAAGCGCTTACTCAATTAAGTCAGGAAACAAAAGATGAGATCACATATCTCGAATCGATACAGACAGCTCTTGATATCGCAATGACAGAAGATGACCTTGCCGCCATTAAGGAAGAACTGTCTGAAACCGGATATATCCGCCGCAAAGCAGTCCGCAAAAAAATAAAACTGAAAAACGAACCGCTTCATTACCTTTCAAGCGACGGTTTTCATATGTATGTAGGAAAAAACAACTTGCAAAACGATGCGCTTACATTTGATTTTGCTGCCGGCAACGACTGGTGGTTTCATGCAAAACAAGCTCCCGGCTCCCATGTAATCGTAAAGACAAACGGAGAAGAACTTCCTGACCGTACTTTTGAAGAAGCCGGACGGCTTGCCGCTTATTATTCAAGTATGCGCGGAAGCGAAAAAGTGGAAATCGACTATGTGGAAAAAAAGCATGTCAAAAAACCAAAAGGGGCAAAACCCGGATTTGTTGTTTACTACACAAATTATTCTCTGATCATCGACAGCGACATCCGTGATCTCCAGAAGATTTCAGGCGTATAAAATTTCGGATATCTAAAGAATATCTAAAACTTCAGATCTATAAAATTTCAGGCGTCAGACATTCTCAAAACACTGATGAATGTCTGACGCCTGTTTCATTCTCTCTTGAAAGATACTCAATACACTTCTGCGCCGTTAATTCTGCCCCAAAAGATAATCAATAAACTGCTGCGCCGTCCTTCCTGAAAGGCCGCCGTGAGCCAGTTCCCATTTATTTGCTTCCAAAAACAGTTCTTCTTCCGGCATGTCTATTTTATTCTTCTGTGCAAGCGCACGGACGATCTGCCGGAACTCCTTCTTGTCAGGAGAGCCAAAATAAATTGTCACACCGAACCTTGCCACAAGCGATAATTTTTCCTGAACCGTATCGTTCGTATGTAAATCTTCATCTCTGTCAGCCTTATCCCGGAACGTCTCACGGATCAGATGACGCCTGTTTGAGGTCGCATAAATCAAAACATTATCCGGTTTTCTCTCCAATCCGCCTTCAATCACCGCTTTTAAATATTTATATTCGATCTCGAACTCTTCAAAAGACAGATCGTCCATATAGATGATGAATTTGTAATTACGATTTTTAATCTGTGCGATCACATCATTTAAATCTTGAAATTGATGTTTATACACCTCGATCATCCGAAGTCCCTGATCATAATATTGATTCAAGATCGCTTTGATCGAAGAAGACTTTCCTGTACCGGCATCTCCGAATAACAGGCAATTATTCGCCTTTTTTCCTTTTACAAAAGCTTCTGTATTATCCGTCAGTTTCTTTTTCGCGATCTCATAACCTACAAGATCGTCAAGATGCACATGTGCAATATTTGTGATCGGTTCCACAGACATCTCTTGGCCTTCTGGATGATCGATCCGAAACGCTTTGTGAAGTCCCAGCTTTCCAACGCCGAATTCTTTGTAAAACTGTGTCATCTTTCTCTTAAAATCAACTGCATCCCCGGATGAGCCAAGTCCCTGCGAAAGAGTACAGATCCGGTCCCGAACCCGTCGATTAAAGACTTTCCCTGCATTGCTTGTATTCTTATAATCAAAAAGGATCTGCATACATTCTGCCGAAAGTTGTCGCTCCATTTTCTGAAAATCGTAATCAAACAATTCTTTAAAAATCTGAAAATCATGAAGGGCAATTTCATTAATGCTTCCGTCAATTTCCCCAACGATCTCACATGATGTACTGTAAGCATTTTCATCGTTAACAAGAAGAAATGTCAGATATGTATGCCAAAGATTTCCCTCAAACCCATGACTTACGGAAAGCTCCAATATTTCATTCATACATTCGTAAAGAAGACTTCTTAAATCCTCCCTGTTATAATATTCATTCTCACAGTTTTCCATAAGAAATGTCATATCCTGCAAGATCTCGCCATGCTCCATATTTTTATACAGCATCAGTTCATTTGTACGCATTTTCTGCTCTCTCCTTCCGCCCTCTTATATCTTGGCACTTCTATCAATAATTTCCGAGTATTTTCAGATTCATTGCCTCTTCCCGAAGTCCCCTGATCGCATTTTTTACAGCAGGATCTTCCAAATTCCCCTCAAAATCAACAAAGAAGCAATATTCCCACGGACGTCCTTTGATTGGACGCGAGGCAATCTTTGTCATATTCAGATCATTGTATATAAAATGAGATAAAATTCCGTACAGCGATCCGCTTTGATGCGGTGATTCAAACCGAATACTGATTTTGGAAGCTTCTTTCAAAAAGATTTTCTGATTCGTCACAACAATAAAACGTGTGGAATTGTCTTCATCATTATTGATCCCATCAACAAGAATTTCCAGCCCATGTACTTTCGCCGCATAGGAGCTGCATACCGCAGCCTGTGAAATATCCTGCTCCTCAATCACTTTTTTCGCTGCGATGGCAGTATTGACAACACTGATCTTCTGCCAATCTCCATGCTCATCTAAAAAATCTGACGTCTGCATGAGAGCCTCGGTTTTCGAATACACTTTTTTTATGTCCGAAAGTGCCGCCCCAGGCAGCCCTGATAATGTATGCACGATCGGAAGGATCGTCTCTGCCACAATATAATTTTCAAATTCATCAAGCAGATCATACATTTCATTCACCGCACCTGCCGTAGAATTCTCAATCGGAAGCACTGCATAGTCAGCCGAACCTTCCTCTATCGCTTCCATTGCCTCCCGAAACGTTCTTACATGGAAGCTGTTTACGCCCTGTCCAAAGAACTGGTACATCGCAGCCTGAGAGTAAGCTCCCTCCGTCCCCTGAAATACAACGCGTGCATTCTCCCGATCCAAATCATCAACCCTGATAAACGGAAGACGTCCAAGCGCTCCCGCCTCCACAAGCTGACTGTATTGAAGTTTGCGGCTCATAGACATAAGCTGCTGATACAGCTCCTGTATCCCTTTCTTATTAAACTCACCGTCCACTTTCGACATAACATCTGAAAGTTTTTCTCTCTCCCGTTGTCTGTCAAACACTTTTTTTCCTGATTTTACTTTATATTCTCCGACTTTCCGGCAAACTTCCATTCGATCTTCATAAAGTCTTGCGATCTCATCATCTATCTTATCCAGTTTTCCTCTTAACTCATCCAGCGCTGTCATTTTTTTCCTCCGATGCCCCCAAATTTTTCTTTTCTCAACAGTATAGTATATTTTTTTCTCAAAATCTACATTTCTGTAAAAATATCTAAATATAAAAGCAGAATCCCACGATTCCCAAGACCGTTTATAACACAGATTCCGGCATCCCTCTTCCAAACATACTCCGGGGAAGTTTACAGTTGAAAAGGAACAGATTTTAGTATATTATAAATAAAGATTTTAGGAGGTTTTGTATGAGACATTTAATGAGTCCGCTGGACTTTTCAGTGGAAGAACTTGACAAACTGCTGGATCTTGCTCAGGATATCGAAGCACATCCGGCAAAATATGCACATGCCTGTGCAGGGAAGAAACTTGCAACACTATTTTATGAACCGAGCACAAGAACCCGGTTGAGTCATGAGGCAGCTATGTTGAATTTAGGCGGAAGCATTATGGGCTTTTCTTCCGCTGATTCCAGCTCCGCGGCAAAAGGAGAAAGTGTATCAGACACGATCCGCACCATTTCCTGTTATGCCGACATCTGCGCCATGAGACATCCGAAAGAAGGAGCTCCTATGGTTGCCTGTCAGCACTCCTCGATTCCGGTCATCAACGCAGGGGACGGCGGACATCAGCATCCGACACAGACATTGACCGACCTGCTTACAATCCGCAATGTAAAAGGGCGTCTTGGAAATATGACGATCGGTCTGTGCGGCGACTTAAAGTTCGGACGTACCGTTCACTCTTTGATCAACGCACTTGTGAGATATGAAGGTATCCGGTTTATTCTGATTTCTCCTGAGGAATTAAGACTTCCCGAATACATTCGCCACGAAGTGCTTGACCGAAAAAATATTCCTTATGAAGAAGTCGTTCGCTTAGAAGATGCAATGCCGAATCTGGATATTCTCTATATGACAAGGGTTCAGAAAGAACGTTTTTTTAACGAAGAAGATTATGTCCGCATGAAAGATTTCTACATACTTGACAAAGCAAAAATGAAACTTGCGCCGGAAGATATGTATGTGCTCCATCCTCTTCCGCGAGTAAACGAAATTTCAACGGAAGTCGACAACGACCCTCGCGCCGCTTATTTCCGCCAGGTTCAATACGGCGTATATGTACGTATGGCACTGATTCTCACACTGCTTGAAATTCATGTTGACTGAGAAAGGAAAAGGAACAGATCATGGTTAAAAACACATTGAATGTCGGAAGCATTACAGAAGGCTTCGTACTTGATCACATTGAAGCCGGAAAAAGTATGGAGATCTACAAATATCTCCATCTTGATAAACTGGACTGCTGCGTCGCGATTATCAAAAATGCCCGCAGCAATAAAATGGGGAAAAAAGACATTATGAAGATCGAATGTCCCATTGATTTTATGGATCTTGATATCTTAGGATTTATCGATCATAATATCACGGTAAATATTATCGAAAACGAGCAGATTGTCAGCAAGAAACAGCTTACCCTTCCAAAAGAGATCCGAAATGTTATTCGCTGTAAGAATCCACGCTGCATTACTTCGATCGAACAGGAACTGGATCACGTTTTCGTCCTGACAGATGAAGAAAACCAAATCTATCGCTGCAAATACTGCGAAGAAAAATACCGCAGACAAAGATAAACTTCCCCTGTATTCAAAAAAGGAAATGAATGGCTGCCAAACACACTTGACTCCCCGTTCATTTCCTTTTCTATTTCTCAAAAACTTATTCAACGCTTTTACTATCTTTAGTACTAACACTCTTCTGCGATCTTATAGATCAATCTTTCCGTATCTTCCCATCCAAGACACGGATCTGTGATCGATTTTCCATAGATGCGGTTTTCCTCGATTTTTTGACAGCCTTCTTCCAAATAACTCTCGATCATAACACCTTTGATCAATTTTTTTAATTCGCTGTTATAATTTCTGCTATGCAGCACCTCGCTGACAATTCGAATCTGCTCTTTAAACTGTTTATTGGAATTTGAATGGTTCGCGTCAATGATCGCCGCCGGATTTTTCAAATCTCTTTGCTGATACATGTCAGAAAGACGGATCAGATCTTCATAATGATAGTTCGGAATACATGTTCCGTATTTATCGACTCCACCGCGCAAAATTACATGTGCAAGATCATTTCCGTCAGTCGTCACATCCATTCCTCTGTAAATAAAAGAATGAGAACTCTGCGCTGCCACTACGGAATTAAGCATCACAGAAAAATCTCCACTCGTCGGATTTTTCATTCCGACCGGAATATCCATTGAACTGGCTGTCAGACGATGCTGCTGATTTTCCACAGATCTGGCACCGATTGCCTCATATGACAAAATATCATCGAGATAACTTCTGTTTTCAGGATATAACATCTCGTCTGCCCCTGTAAGTTCACTTTCCTCGATTGCTCTGATATGCATCTTTCGAATGGCAATGATCCCGGCCAAAAGATCCGGCGCTTCATCCGGCTTTGGCTGATGCAGCATCCCTTTATATCCCTCGCCTGTTGTTCGCGGCTTATTCGTATAAATTCTCGGAACGATCATCAAACGATCTGATACTTTTTCATTCACTTTTGCTAATCTTGATACATATTCACATACTGAATCTTCATTATCCGCCGAACACGGACCGACAATTACAAGAAACTTGTCTGACTTTCCTTCAAAAATCTGCCGTATTTCCTTATCTCTTTCTTCTTTGATCCTGAGAATTTCCGAAGGAATCGGATATTCTGCTTTCAAATCTGCCGGAATCGGAAGATGCGCGTTTATTTTCATACCCATTGCTTTCTCTCCTGTCTATTATAAAATAATCATCCTTTCAACTGACTGCAAATAATTTTACCGAATTACAGCTTTATACTGCTAAAGTAGAAAGGGGAAATAAAATGTGTTAAGCAAAACGATAAGCCGGGTTATGTCGTGGACAATCATCTATCTAGGCACGACGTTGCCGCCGTGCTCAAGCGACCTACCTGAAGCGTGACGGGCCGCCACATTGCTTCTATCCGGTCTTGCTTCGAATGGGGTTTACATGTGCCCTCTCCGTTACCGCAGAGGCGGTAGTCTCTTACACTGCCTTTCCACCCTTACGCCGGCAATGAAACGCATTGCTGACGCGGTATATTTCTGTTGCACTGGCCTGGGAGTCACCTCCACCGGACGTTATCCGGCATCCTGCCCTATGAAGCCCGGACTTTCCTCGTCTGCCGCCTTTCGGCATCTGCATCCGCGATTGTCTGTCTTACTTAACACAGTATTTGATTATACTATTTTCCCACTCCTTCGTCAACAAGAAGTGTATCTCCATCTGCCGCCGAGGTAGCAAGCAGATCACATCTTTCATTTTGCGGGTGTCCGTCATGTCCTTTTACCCAATGAAAAGATACCTCATGTTTTTCTTTCGCCGCCAAAAGCCGTTTCCAAAGATCCGGATTCTTCACCGGTTCATTTTTCCCGCGCTTCCATCCTTTTTTAATCCATCCGTCTACCCAATGCTGGTTAAACGCGTTTACTACATACTGTGAATCTGAATAAACTTCCACCTCACACGGACGATTCAGCGCCTCTAGTCCTGCGATCACCGCCATCAGTTCCATCCTGTTATTTGTCGTTCTGACGTATCCTTGAGACAACTCCTTTGTATGGAGAACTCCCTTCGTATCAATATACTCCAAAACAGTCCCATACCCTCCCGGGCCGTCAGGATTGCCTCTCGCGGCTCCATCTGTATATATTTTCACCTGCATATAAATGTCTGTCCTTCCTGTTCGATCTTTACGATCCTGTCCTGATAATCTTTCGTACACTCTTCAAGCATCAGGCGGCCGCACACATCATAATTTCCCCAAAAATGCATCGGAAACACCTGTTTTGTTTCCGTCCGCTTCATAAAACAATCTATTCCAAAGCAATACTGTTCGCCCAGCCTCGGATCAACCGGAACAAATGCCGCGTCGATCTTTTCTCCACAGATTTTATTGATTTCCGTCTGATAGGAACGGCGCATCTTCTTGTTATAATCCTCGGATTCTCCTTCCCAATGCCACCAATTCAGATCTCCCGCATGGTACATCGTCTGATCGCCATAACGAACCAGAAACGCAACTCCTTCATCGTTCGAGCGAAGCGTCCGCACATAACATCCATCTATCTTCTGTTCTTCTCCCGCAGACATATATATGACATTTTCCTCATCTTCCTGCCTCGTAACTGATCCACGCACGTCTGAAGAAAGAATATACCGGGATTGGGAAACGATTTCTTTCAATCTGAAAATATCCTCATTATAATGATCGTGATGCCGATGGCTTACAAAAACAAAAAGCTTTTTTTCCGGATTCATTTGCGGAATCGTTCCTTTATAGTAATCAAACAGAAAAAGCGCGTCCGCTGTCTCCACAAGGAAACCACTGTGTCCGATATATGTTACCTTCATCATAAATTAATACTCTCCACAACTTGTACAACTTCAGATAAGATATATTCCATATCTTCTTTTGCCGTTTTGGCACTTTCCGGCAGATTCACAATCAGCGTATGTTTCCGAATGCCTGCTGCCATACAGTCAAGCATCGCTTTTTTAGAGTATCTGAGATTATATGCTCTAAGCGCTTCAGGTATTCCCGGCAAAAGCTGCTCTGAAACCTCCTTTACTGCCCTTGGAGCACAATCCTGTTCTAAATACCCTGTTGCTCCCGTTGTTATGATCAATTCAATGGAACCTGAATCTGCCAACTGGCGGAAAACGGTAGAAAGGACCTCCTGGTCTCTCGGAAGTACCCCCGCCGCCTTTACTTCCAGCCTGTTTTGTTCCAACATACGCTTTAACGCCTCTCCGGCCGCACTTTTTTTCTTTGCTTCATAACTTTCTGTATCGATCGTAAATATTGCTGCTCTCATCTTTTCGTAACCCCTTTCTTTTGTTTCCCTCTAAATGAATGACCGGCATCCGTATCAATCTGACAATATCCTTTCTGCAATCCGGTTTGCCTGTTCATAGATTCCTTCTACGTCTTCCCCTATTTCAAATATACCGTCCCGATAAACGATTTTCCCGTTTATCATCGTCATTTTCACATTCATCTTACTTGCACTGTACACAATATTTTTCTCAATATTCTGAATAGGCTGCATATTCGGCTGCATGAGATTTATCATAATCAAATCTGCGCATTTTCCTTCTGCCAGTATATCACAGTTGTCAAGTCCCATTGCATGCGCTCCGTTTACCGTCGCCATTTTTAGAACTTCTGCCGCCGGGACCGCCTCCGGATCATTGTGAATGGCTTTCTGAAGTCCTGTAACAAGAAACATCTCTTTAAACATATCAAGACAATTATTACTTGCAGGTCCGTCTGTTCCAATGGCAACCGGAATTCCTTTCTCAAGATAGGTTTTGATCGGTGCAATTCCGCTTGCAAGCTTTAAGTTTGAAGCCGGATTGGTAATGACAGTTATTTTTTTCTCTTTCATAAGGTCAAAGTCAGCTTCATCCATATGAACGCCGTGGAATAATCCGCCTCCGTTTTCAAAAAGGCCAAGAGATGCCATATATGCAACAGGCGTCATTCCGCTTTTTTCCCGGCATTCCTCCACTTCCCTTTTCGTCTCTGAACAATGTACATAAACCGGCTTTTTATATTTTCCTGCAAGCTGTGCAATCTGTTCCATCAAACTGCGCCCCGTTGTATATTCTGCATGAAATCCAAACTGATAAGATAAAAGAGGATCCTCCTGTCGATAGCGAAGATAATCGTCTTCCATCTCTTTCAACGTACCTCCAAAATCATTGATATCTCCGCAGAAAACCATTCGGAATCCCAATTCCCTCGCTGCCCGCGCACTGTCCGCTTTCAGCTTATACATATCAAATGCCGCCGTAATGCCGCTCGTTAAATATTCTAAAATCGCAAGTTTTGTCAGATAATACACATCGTCCCGAGTCAGTTTCGCCTCTGCCGGAAACACCTTGTCAAAAAGCCATTCCTGCAGCTTCATATCATCTGCATAAGACCGTAAAAATGTCATTGCTGAATGAGTATGCGCATTTTTAAATCCCGGCATGATCAAATTTCCCGCCGCATCTATTTCTTCATCCCATTCCTTTTCTTCACCCAAAAGCAGTCCGCACACCCGTTCCCTTTCTTTGCTTCCGGCTTCTTTTATACAGGAAATCTTACCGTCCCTGATATGGATTTCCCCTCTAAAAATCGGACGGTTCTCTTCCATTGTCAATATTCTTGCATTGTATATTCTCGTCTTCATCCTCTTCTCCTGCTTTTGTTTCTCTTATTCGCACATCTTTTCAATCGATCGTGTCACAAGACGTTCAAATTCCTCTGCTCTTTGATCTGCCACAGCCTGTACATCAAGATGGCTTAACTCCTCTTGTGCAAGTCCGCTTGCCATATTAGAAATACACGAAATCCCACAGACTCTTATTCCCGCATGACGGGCAGCCATAGCCTCGCATGCCGTACTCATTCCCACTGCATCGGCTCCCAAAAGTCCATACATACGGACTTCTGCCGGACTTTCAAAATTCGGTCCTGACGTCTGCAAATACACGCCCTTTTTCAAACCGACGCTTTCTTCCAAAGCAGTCTGCTCGATGATCTGTGCCAATTCGCGATCGTAAATCTGCGTCATATCCGGAAAACGCTCCCCTAATTCCGATACATTCTCCCCGATCAGCGGGGACGGAACAAACGAAGAAATATGATCTGTGATCATCATAAAATCTCCCACCTGAAAATCAAGATTGATTCCTCCGGCAGCATTGGTCAGAAAAAGGATATCCACCCCCATCCGTTTCATCAGACGAACCGGAAGAATGACTTCCTGAGGGGTGTAGCCTTCATAATAATGAACGCGTCCCTTCATAACCATCGCAGGAACTGTTCCTATGTATCCAAGCAAAAACTTCCCGTCATGTCCCTGCACCGTTGAAACCGGAAATTCCGGTATTTTATTATAAGGAATCTCTTTTACAACCGTCATATTTTTCGCGTATCCCCCGAGTCCGGATCCTAAGATCAGACCGACACGGGGGATAAAATCTGTCACTGTTCTGCAATATTCATAACATTTCTCAAGTTTATCAAACTGCGTACTCATCTTACGCCTCCTATTGAATTCTTTTGTCATACTGAAAGCCTAGACTATTTTTATTTCCTTGTCAAGGACTGCTGTCAGATAATAATGCACACCATGCCTCCGTTTGAGTCATTTACGATTTTCTGCATCGAATCCTGCAGTTTTATCTGGCTTTCATCATTAATCATCGCAATTTTATTCCGCATTCCATCCATCACAAGTTCTTCTACTGTTTTTCCGAAAATATTTGTTCCCCATACTCCGCCCGGCGTCTCACTTTCCTTTTTAATATATCCCGCAAGATCTTCTGCCTGCTTCTCATTTCCGACAATCGGAGCGATCTCGGTTTCGATATTCGCACGGATCATATGGATTGACGGAGCCTCAGAACGGATTTTCACACCGTATTTGCTTCCCTGTTTAATAATTACCGGATCTTCCAGACGGATATCTTCCCTCGCCGGACTTACGACACCGTAGCCTTTCATCTTCACATCGGCAAAAGCGTCTTTGATCCTTGAAAATTCTTCCCGCATCTTTGATAATTCTTTCATTGCGGTCATCAATTCATATTCCCCGTGAATTTCTTCTCCTGTTACTTCGCTGATCACTTCATAATAATAAGATTCCGCAAATTCAATCTTTATCCGCACTTTTCCCGTATCCATCTCGATTTTTTCCGTCAGAATGCGTTCTATGTACGGACCTTCCGCCTCGAATGTTTTCGCCGCCACACTTCGAATATCATCCATTGTTTCCATGATTCCGCGCACATGTTCCATGAGATTCTGTTTGATCTTATGTTCTCTTGAAAGCATCTCCACCCATTTGGGAACATAAAACTCAACTTCGGTAACCGGAAATTCATAGAGAACCTGCCTCATAATTTCATGGATGTCTTCTTCCTTCAGTTGTTCACAATTCACAGCCATTACTGCCGCCTCATATTTTTCACGAAGTTCCGCAGACAGTTTTCTTGCCTCTTCTGTATACGGTTTCTGACAATTCAGTAAGATAATAAACGGTTTCCCGATTGTTTTTAACTCTTTTACCGTTCTTTCTTCCGCCTGAATATAATTCTCTCTGGGCAAATCTGTAACACTTCCATCCGTTGTCACGACAAATCCGATTGTCGCGTGATCTCGTATCACCTTCTGCGTTCCGATCGCCGCTGCTTTCGTAAACGGAATCTCATACTCAAACCACGGAGTCTTTACTTGTCGTTCTTCATCCTTTTCAATATGCCCGGATGCTCCTTCCGTCATGTATCCGACACAGTCAATCATTCGAATCTTCACTTCCAAATCATCTGACAATTTCACTCCCGCCGCCTCTTTCGGAACAAATTTCGGTTCTGTCGTCATGATTGTCGTTCCTGACGCAGACTGTGGCAATTCATCCTGCGTGCGTTCCCTCGCATGAGAATCTGTCATGTTAGGCAGAACTAAAAGATCCATAAACCTTTTGATAAATGTCGATTTGCCTGTCCGAACCGGTCCGACTACACCGATATAGATCTCTCCGTTCGTCCGTGCTTTCATATCTTTGTATACTTGAAATGATTCCATAAAAATACCCCCTTGTTCTGCTGATACAATGTATGCATCTGCAAAAGGGGGTATGACACTATTTTTCCCATTGAAGAGACATATGCTCGGAACGTGATTCCCGAAGCATCAGATCATCTACCGCCTCTGACGGTGACTTTCCTTCAAACAGTACCTTATTCACTTCTTCTACGATCGGCATCGGGATATCATATTTTTCCGACAATTTTGCCGCCGCTTTCGCCGAATAAACGCCTTCAACAACCATCTGAACTTCGTCCATTGCTTCCTGCATTGATTTTCCCTGACCGATAAGATATCCTGCTTTGCGGTTCCTGCTGTGAACACTTGCACATGTAACGATCAGATCGCCGATCCCCGTCAATCCGGTGAACGTCTCAATCTTTCCGCCCATCTTCACCCCAAGCCGCGCGATCTCCGCAATTCCGCGGGTAATCAGCGCCGCCTTTGTGTTATCTCCATATCCAAGTCCGTCCGCGATACCGGCCGCAAGAGCAATCACATTTTTCAAAGAACCACCAAGCTCAATTCCCAGAATATCCGGGCTTGTGTAAACACGAAACACCCGGTTTATAAACATTGACTGTAAATATTCTGCCGTCTTCTGTGTTCTGGCTCCGATCACACATGTTGTAGGAAGTCTCCTTCCAACTTCTTCTGCGTGACTTGGTCCTGAAAGAACCGCCACATCTGCCTGCGGAATCTCCTCTTCAATCTGGGAAGACAACGTCAGCAAGGTGCTCTCCTCAATTCCTTTCGCCACATCAACTATGATCTGACCTTTAACTACATACGCCGACATTTTCTTCGCAGTTGCTCTTGTAAACGGGGACGGCACTGCAAGCACCAAAAAATCTTTCCCCGTAACAGCAGCTTTCAAATCTCCCGTAATCTTCATACTGTCGGAAAGCTTTACACCCGGAAGCTTCATTAAATGCTCTCTCTTCTCATCAAGCATTTTCACTTCATTTTCATCAATCGACCAGATTGTCACCTGATGCCCGTTATCTGCCAAAAGAACGGATAATGCCGTTCCCCAGCTTCCGGCGCCGATCACCCCAACTTTTGCCATAAATCAATGCCCCTTTCTTTTTGAACCGAATTTATTTTCAGTTCCTTTAATCAGACGTTTTATATTTTCTCTGTGACGATACCATGCCAGTACAGTCAAAAGAAATACAAGTCCATATAACTCATAACAATATCCGGTCTCCATATCGAACCAGCCCCACTGCCCAAACAAGATCATCTCAATCAAAAATGCAGTATATGCACAAAGAGAACCAACCGATATGTATCTCGTTACGATCACCGGAATGAGAAAAAACAATGCTGTAACAAGGAGAAGAAGAATACTTTTCGGCATATGCCACCCGCTGTTTATTACTACCAGTCCTGCCATTACCGCAATGCCCTTCCCGCCTTTAAAGTTCATATAGAACGGAAAATTATGTCCGAGAGTCACCCCGGCCCCTGCATACATCACAAGAAGCGGCAGACAGTCGCTTCCACGATACATAAGCCGTACAAAAAGAAACGCTGCCACACATTTCAAAACATCTCCGAAAAATGTAAGGAGTCCGGCTTTCCAACCGAGCACACGCAAGGCGTTCGTTGTTCCTGAATTACCGCTGCCTTCCTTCCTGATATCTATATGGTTCATCTTGCCGACCAAATATCCGGTCTGAAAAAGACCGCACACATATCCAACCGCAAGACAGATCAATCGCTCCATCTTTTTTACCCCTTTTCTTTCCGTTCTCTTATAAAGAATTTCAGGGAAGTCCCTCTGAAACCAAACGCCTCTCTGATCTTATTTTCTAAATATCGTGTATAGGAAAAATGCATCAGTTCTTTATCATTAACAAAAATAACAAACGTCGGCGGCTTGACAGCAACCTGTGTAATATAGTAAAGCTTCAATCTCTTTCCTTTATCTGACGGCGGCTGCTGCATTGCCACGGCTTCGGTCATAATTTCGTTCAGAACACCGGTTGCGATCCGAAGCGTCTGATTCTCGATAACCATATCGATCATATCGTACAAACGATTCAATCTCTGACCTGTAGCTGCCGATACATACATGATTTCAGCATACGGCATATAGGAAAGCACCTGTCGGATATCACTTTCATACTCCCGCATCGTTTTGTCATTTTTCTCAATGGCATCCCATTTATTTACGACAATGATCACACCTTTTCCGCGCTCATGAGCAATTCCTGCAATCTTTGCATCCTGCTCCGTCACACCTTCTGTCGCATCGATGACCATAAGCACGACATCTGCCCGCTCTACGGCTGTTACCGTACGGATAATACTGTACCGTTCCAGTTCCTCTTTAATCTTATTCTTTCTTCGAAGACCTGCCGTATCAATAAAAACATATTCCTTTCCGTTATGAACAATCTCGGTATCGATCGCATCCCTCGTCGTACCCGCCACATCCGAAACAATCACACGATTCTCTCCAAGCAGCTTATTGATAATGGATGACTTTCCGACATTCGGTTTTCCTACGATTGCAACCCGCGGGCGATCGTCGTCTTCTGCCTGCGCGCTTCCTTCCGGAAAGTTCCCTGCCACAACATCCAGCATATCTCCCAATCCGAGTCTGGATGCCGCTGAAATCGGAATCGGATCGCCGATTCCAAGATTATAAAACTCATAGACATCTGCCATATATTTGTCAAAATTATCTACTTTATTTACAACAAGAACAACCGGCTTTCCAGAACGGCGCAACATATCCGCCACCTTGGAATCCGCGTCTACAAGTCCCTGCTTCACATCCGTTATAAAAATAATAACATCTGCCGTATCGATCGCAATCTGTGCCTGCTCTCTCATCTGTGATAAAATAATATCTTTGCTGTCCGGTTCGATACCGCCTGTATCGATCATTGTAAATTCTTTATCAAGCCATGTCACATCCGCATAGATCCGGTCTCTTGTTACGCCCGGAGTATCTTTAACAATGGAGATCATCTCCCCTGCCAACGCATTAAAAAGAGTTGACTTTCCGACATTCGGACGGCCGACAATCGCAACTACTGGTTTACTCATACTATTTTCCTTTCAATCTGATCTTTCTATTTTACTGTTTTACTGTATTTGTGTTTTCCCGCGTCATATAATATGATCCGCTATCCTTCTCCAAGTACTGCGTCAATAAAATCCTGCCCGCTTGATTTTACAATATCAATGGGAACTTGTAAAGCATCGGATACTTGTCTTACCGTAAAATCATCAAGAAACACATCTTCGTCTGTTTTCAACATATTACATGGTAAAAGCAGTCTGCTTCCAAGTGTTTCTCCTTGAAGCTGCGCCATCAGATCCTGCCCGGTAATCAATCCTGAAACCGTAATCCGTTCTCCAAAAAAATCATTTCGGATACAGAAAACATGAATTTTCACATTGGGGAATTTTTCTTCTATCTTTTCTGCCATAGCGCTTATATAAGGATATGCCAGCTTTCCTGTCGCAATCGACAATTCCTCTCTGCGGGAATCTCCAACAAGCTGCTGATATCCTTCGGTAAATTCCTCAAAAAGAAGACGAAGCATTCCGACTCCGTTTTCTAATTGAAGATACCCATCATAACGTTCCTCTTCCGGCACTTCCTCATCGGCAAGAAGATACCACTCATCTCCTGCATGAATAAAATGGATCCCGTACTCTTCATAAATACGATCCTGCCATTTATGGATAACAGATAAAACTTCTTTGGCATCTTCCTTCGTAAACGGTTCTAGCGGATACAACCCGTCCCGAAATTTGGTAAGCCCTACCGGTACGACTGAAACACTCCGAAGAAGCGGAATATACGCTGTCAGATCTTTGATCGAACGTTCCAGCTCCTCCCCGTCATTTTCTCCTTTACACAATACAATCTGTCCGTTCATTTCAATGCCGCCTTCAAAAAGCCTGTCCACCTTCTTCAGCGCATCTCCCGCGAAACGGTTATGAAGCATCTTACAGCGAAGCTGTGGATTCGTTGTCTGAAATGAAATATTGATCGGCTCTAACCTGTATCGGATAATACGCTCAATATCATGCTCGCTCATATTCGTAAGCGTCACATAATTGCCCTGCAAAAAGGACAGCCGTGAATCATCATCTTTAAAATAAAGCGTATCCCGCATCCCTTCCGGCATCTGATCGATAAAGCAGAACATACATTTATTCCGGCAGGAACGGTACTCATCCATCAATCCCTGACCAAACTCGAGTCCGAGCTGCTCATCTGCATCTTTTTCAATTTCTAATTCCCATTGTTCTCCATTTTCTTTCTCGATCAGGACAACGATTTCTTCATCTTCCACATAAAACTGATAATCAAAAATATCTTCAATCTCCTGACCATCGATCGCAAGAAGTTTATCTCCGGGTTCAATTCCTAATTCTTCCGCAATACTCCCCTGCACGACCGATTTTATAATATGTTCATGTTTTTTCCTTGCCATCTGCAATTCCTCTTATTTTCTGTTCATTCTAACACATACTATAGCACACTTCGGGCTCGGCGCAAAGACCGTACTTCATGATAAAGCGTCTGCACGACCGAAGCGATGCTTGAATTTCCAAGTAAAAAATGGTATGATTCTAATGCTGTAAAGTCATGTGCAGTTTTCCTGCACTCGTACTTAAAACTCAATTTATACTATATTCAACAGGAGAATACTATGTCAAACATCGAACTTTTAGAAAAAACTCTTCCTGCCGCACCGTTAAAGCTCGTTGCGATGGAGAGCTGCCGTGAGCTCGGACAGAAAGTAAATGATTATATTGTTTCTTTCCGTGAAAATACGATCAACGAAGTATCCGAGTCTCCCCTGTATGTAAATTACAAATCTAACAACTATCTTGTAGATTGCTGCTGTCCCCGTTTCGGCACCGGAGAGGCAAAAGGCCTTCTCAAAGAAACGATTCGCGGAACAGATCTTTTCATCATGACGGACGTATGCAACCACAACCTGACTTATACTGTCAGCGGTCAGTTGAATCACATGTCCCCTGATGATCATTTTCAGGATCTGAAACGTATCATCTCCGCTGCAACCGGAAAAGCAAAACGTATCAACGTCATCATGCCATTCCTCTATGAAAGCCGCCAGCACAAACGTACAAAACGTGAGTCTCTTGACTGTGCGCTCGCTTTGGAAGAATTAAACGCAATGGGCGTTTCAAATATCATTACGTTTGACGCGCATGACCCCCGCGTACAAAATGCCATTCCTCTAAGCGGATTTGACAGCTTCAACCCGCCGTATCAGTTTATGAAAGCGCTGTTTCGCGCTGTCCCGGATCTCATTCCGGACAAAGACCATCTGATGATCATCAGTCCTGATGAAGGAGCGATGCACCGCGCCGTTTATTTTTCGAATGTTCTCGGAGTAGACATGGGAATGTTCTATAAACGCCGTGATTACTCTACGATCATCAACGGCAAGAACCCGATCGTGGCTCACGAATTCCTCGGAGACGATGTTTCGGGAAAAGACGTCATTATCGTAGACGATATGATCGCTTCAGGCGGAAGTATGCTTGATGTTGCCAAACAGTTAAAAGAACGAAATGCCGGCCGTGTTTTCGTATGTACAACTTTCGGATTGTTCACAGAAGGTTTTGAAAAATTTGATGAATACTACGAAAAAGGATATATCAATAAAGTCATTACAACAAACCTCACATATCTTCCGGCAGAATTGTACGAAAAACCATATTTTGTCAAAGCTGACATGAGTAAATTCCTTGCATTGATTATCGATTCTCTGAACCACGATATTACAATCGGTTCCGTAATGAATCCGACAGATAAAATCCATGCACTTTTGGAAAAACATGCCAGAGGCGAACAGATTTAACGGTTTTGACACTGCATCATAACAGCCAAAAAGGATGAGCACGAAATCTTTTGTGTTCATCCTTTTTTCTGTCCCTATCGCTTCTATCTTTATCGATCTTTTTCGGAAAGTTCTTTCTTCCTTTTTCATCTCTGTTTTATGTCGAAATTATATGCACTTTTATACTAATACAGCTTCGCTCCGATCAGTCTTGGACGATATCCCTTCTTTTCCAATGCCTGCAGTATCTCATGTTTATGCTCTGAACCAAATGCTTCCATCGTAATTCGAAGCTCTACTGCTGCGTTTCGGTTTGTACTTACAAACTGATTGTGTTCAAGCTTGATCACATTGCCCTGCGCCTCTGCGATCGTCTGGGCAACCTGTACAAGTTCACCCGGTTTATCAGGAAGAAGTACAGATACAGAGAAGATCCTGTCGCGCTGGATCAGACCATGCTGTACAATAGATGACATCGTAATGACATCCATATTTCCTCCGCTTAATACGCAAACGACCTTTTTCCCTCTGCAGTCAAGCTGTTTTAAAGCAGCCACCGTCAGAAGACCTGAATTTTCTACGATCATCTTGTGATTTTCTACCATATCAAGAAATGCACCGATCAATTCATCATCTTCTACAAGAAGAATATCATCTACATTTTCCATAACATACGGAAGAATTTTATCTCCTACCGCTTTCACCGCAGTTCCGTCTGCGATCGTGTTGGCACTTTCAAGCTGCACAACTTCTCCTGCTGCAAGCGCCGCTTTCATGCTTGCCGCCTCTGCCGGCTCCACACCGATCACTTTTATTTTCGGATTCAGCATTTTTGCCAAAGTTGCCACTCCTGAAACAAGTCCGCCGCCGCCAATCGGTACAAGAATATAATCAACCGTCGGAAGTTCCTGTACAATTTCCATGGCAATCGTACCCTGCCCAGTTGCTACATCCGTATCATTAAAAGGATGTACAAACGTATAACCTTCTTTTTCTGCCAGCTCACACGCATAAGCATAAGCATCGTCATAGACATCTCCGTGAAGAATCACTTCCGCCCCATAACTTTTTGTCCGGTTCACCTTGATCAGCGGTGTAACGGTAGGCATGACAATCACAGCTTTACAACCGAATTTTTTTGCGGCAAATGCAACACCCTGGGCATGATTTCCTGCAGATGCCGTAATTAATCCCCTGCTTCTTTCTTCCTCGGACAAAGTGCTGATTTTATAATATGCTCCCCGGATCTTATATGCTCCGGTATGCTGCATATTCTCCGGTTTCAAATAAACCTTCCCTCCGCTTTGCTCACTCAGATAATCACTGAACACAAGCTTTGTCGGATTCGTCACTTTCTTTACAAGTTCACTGGCCTCTTCAAATTTCTCCAACGTCATCATTTTTCTTCATCCTCTCTGTAAAACAACGCCTTTACAAACTCATCTGCATCAAATTTCTGGAGATCATCTATCGTCTCTCCAACTCCAATATATTTTACCGGAATTCCAAGTTCCGCCTGAATTGCAACTGCAATGCCTCCCTTTGCCGTTCCGTCCATCTTTGTAAGAATAACGCCTGTAATATCTGCCGCCTCGTTAAATTCTTTTGCCTGCGCTAATGCGTTTTGCCCGGTTGTTGCATCCAGGACAACGAGCGTTTCCCGAAAAGCTTCCGGATATTCCCTGTCGATCACCCGATTGATCTTCTTTAATTCTTCCATCAAATTCTTCTTATTATGAAGCCGTCCTGCCGTATCGCATAAAAGGACGTCTGCACGTCTTGCCTTTGCCGCAGCTACCGCGTCATAGATCACCGCTGCCGGATCTGCTCCTTCCTGGCCGCCGATCATATCTACATCCGCGCGGTTTGCCCACTCTCGAAGCTGTTCCCCTGCCGCAGCACGGAATGTATCGGCCGCTGCAAGAACAACCTTTTTTCCTTGTCCTTTCAGCTTTCCTGCCAACTTTCCGATCGTAGTTGTCTTTCCCACTCCATTGACACCGATCACAAATACAACCGAGGTACGGTTCTCAAACTCATATGCTGTTTCTCCTACATCCATCTGCTCCCGGATACTGTCGATCAATAGCTGCCTGCATTCAATCGGCTCTTTAATATGGTTTTCTTTTACTTTCGTCCGAAGGTCTTCTAATATTTCCATTGTCGCACGAACACCAAGATCTCCCATGATCAATGTCTCTTCCAATTCCTCATAAAAGTCCTCGTCAATCTTGGAAAATCCATGAAAAATACTGTCCATCCCGGATACAATATTATCTCTCGTCTTTGCCAATCCTGATACCAGACGTCTGAAAAACCCCTTTTTTTCTTCCATTTATCTTCCACTTCCTTTCTCTGATCCCTTTTTCATTTAATTATCCAGCTTATCTTCTAAAAGATCAACTGACACAAGTGTTGAGACACCTTTCTCCTGCATCGTAATTCCATACAGCCTGTCCGCCGCCGTCATCGTTCCTCTTCGGTGCGTAATTACAATAAACTGCGTATTCTCGGTCAATTTATGAAGGTACTGCGCAAATCTAGTTACATTATTGTCATCCAGCGCCGCCTCAATCTCATCAAGAAGACAGAACGGAGAAGGCTTTAAGTTCTGAATTGCAAACAACAAGGAAATCGCTGTCAGTGCTTTTTCTCCGCCTGAAAGCTGCATCATATTTTGAAGCTTTTTCCCTGGAGGCTGCGCAATAATCCGAATTCCTGCCTCCAAAATATCCTCATCTTCCATCAATTCCAGCGTTCCTTTTCCGCCTCCGAACAACTGTCTGAACACCGTATTAAACTCTTCTTTTATTTTTCCGAACTGCTCGGCAAACTGTTTGCGCATTGCAGCGTCTAATTCTTCTATAATTTGAACAAGCGTCTGTTCCGCTTCAACAAGATCATCATGCTGATTTTTCAAAAAAGTGTATCTTTCGGAAACACTTTTAAAATCCTCAATAGCGTTCACATTGACCGTTCCAAGTTTTCGGATCTCATTTTTCAATTCCTGTATCTGACGCTTCATATAAGCAAGATCTGTTAAGTTCACATCTCGAAGTTCCATTGCATGATTATAAGTAATCTCATACTCTTCCCACATGTAATTCATCTGTTTTTCAGATGCCGCCTCATAAGATTCTTTCTGACTGTCCAAACGGAAACATTCTTTATCGAGAGCGGAGATATGTTTTGACAAATCCTCCCTCATCTGCAAAAATTGTTTATGCTTTTTGTTTAATGCATCTCTTCCCGCCGTCTGCTCTTTGATTTCTTTTTCTATTTCTTCAAACAGCTCTTTCGAATTTTCAATCGTCTCCCGGAGTTCTCTTATCTTAGTTTCCTTTTCTTTGATCTCCTCCGACGCATGATCCTTATTCTCATCCAATGCTTCCAGTTCACCTTGAAATTTCGTAATCTCCTCTTCAATACGAGAAATATTCTCTGATACGAAAAGATGCTGCTGCTCCATTCCCGCAAGAGATAAGTGAGAGTCCTCCGAAATTTTAATCTGTTCGCTCTCTGTTTCTTTCTCCTTTTCCAGCCGGTTTTGCAGTTCTTCAATCCGCAGATTCAGTTCTTTTTCCAAATTTTCAGACGTCTCGAGTTCCAGGCGTATCGATTCTTCATTCTCAGATATTTCACCTAACTCCAACTCCAGCTTAGCCTGTTCCGAAACATAACCTGCACAGCGCTGTTTTGCCTCTTCCATACGCATCTTTGTCTGCTCTGCATTCATTTTCGCCGTATTTTCAAGAACAGAAGCTTTTCTTAATTCTTGGCGGATGTCATCCACTCTATTGTAGCAGTTTGCACGTTCGGATTTGATCCTGTTGACCTCCTCCTCTGCGGTATCCATCTCCTTTTTCAGCATCACGACTGTCTTTTCAAACTCTTCGATCTCTCTTCTTCTGCTCAGAAGATTGCTGGAATTTTTAAAAGCTCCTCCGGTCATCGAACCGCCCGGATTGATCAATTCCCCTTCTAATGTCACCAGTCTGATCGACTGTTTATACTTCCGCGCAATAAAAATACCGTCATCAATCGTTTTCACGACAAGCGTTCTGCCTAACAGTTGTTCTGCCAGTCCGACAAATCTTTCTTCTACATGAACCAGCCGATCCGCAGTACTGATCACTCCCGGTTCTTTGAGCGCTTCCCCATTACGGATGCCTCCGCCGCCTTTCATACTTGTAAGCGGGAGAAAAGTTGCTCGCCCGAATTTATTCATTTTCAGGAAGGAAATCATTTTCTTCGCTGTCTCTTCATTATCCGTAACAATATTTTGAATGCTTCCGCCTAAAGCAGTCTCGATTGCGATCTCATACTCTTTATCAACTTTGATGATATCTGCCACTACTCCGATCAGTCCCGGATTCTTATCTTTATTCGCCATCACTTTACGAATACTGTTCCCGTATCCGTCATAACGCTCAGTAATGTTTTTCAAAGATTCTAAACGGGATGCCTCTCTATGATATGCGGTTCTTCCAATATTCAGTTTTTCCTGTCTGGTATTTAATTCCTTTTGGAATTCCTGTATCTTCTGTTCATTTTGACGGATCTGAGCATTGCAAAGACGGATCTTCTCCCGGACCGCTGCCAACTGCTCTTCATATTCCCGCAGTTGTTCTTCCTGCTCTTTTGCCTTTGCGGACACTTCCAAAATATTTCTTGCAAGCACAGATTTTCTTGTCGAAATCTGATCTCTTGTCGTATCAAAATGTTGAATTTTTGCCTTCGTAGACGCTCTGTTTCCAAGAAGTTCCATGATTTCCTGCTTACACTGCTCTATTTCTTCTGTATGTTCGGCAATAAGAGTCTGTACTTCAATCAATCGATTTTTCAACGTTTCGTCCGACTGCGACACTTCATGAAGTTTTTCTGTAAGATTTTTCTGTTCTTCTTCAAGAGACACTTTCTGTTCTCTTCGCATATTAATTTCAGAATAAACAGTATTCAACCGATTTTCATAATGCTCATCGTTCATACGAGCTGTATTGATCTGCTCTTTTAATACGTTAATCTGACCTTCTAACTGTTGTTTCAGAAGATTTGTCTCGTTCAGCTTATTCTTCGCATTTTCGATGGCAAGATCAATCTTTTCGGATTCTTCTTCGACTGCCTCATACTCTTCTTTCATTTTCTCATATCGGATATTTGACTCTTCTAATTCCGATGACGCGATCTCATACTTCTTTTCTGTCTCTTTCAAACAGCCGCGAATACGCTCTTCTTCCAAAAGGAACATATTTATATCATATGTCTTTAACTCTTCTTTTTTCTTTAAATACTCTTTCGCTGTTTCTGACTGTTTTTCCAGCGGTCCAAGCTGTTTTTCCAGCTCTTGTAAAATATCGTTTACACGGGTCAGATTCATTCGTTCTTCTTCCAGTTTCTTCACCGAAAGGTTCTTTCTCCGTTTAAACTTCACAATTCCGGCCGCTTCATCAAACAGTTCTCTTCGTTCTTCCGGTTTTCCGCTCAAAATTTTATCAATTTGACCTTGCCCGATGATCGAATAGCCTTCCTTTCCGATTCCTGTATCATAAAACATCTCATTGATATCTTTCAATCGGCAGGATGCCCCGTTGATCAGATATTCACTTTCTCCTGAACGATACAGCTTTCTCGTCACAGTCACTTCTTCATAATCTACCGGAAGCTGATGATCTGCATTATCAAGCGTAATTGCAACCGAAGCATAACTAAGCGGTTTTCGGTTTTCTGTCCCCGAAAAAATAACGTCCTGCATCGTACCGCCTCGAAGCTGTTTCACTCTCTGCTCTCCGAGTACCCACCGCACCGCATCTGCAACATTACTCTTACCGCTTCCATTTGGTCCGACAATGCCGGTAATCCCATTATGGAAATCAAATTTAATCTTATTTGCAAAGGATTTAAACCCCTGCACCTCAATACTCTTTAAATACATAGAACACCTGCTTTATCTTTTTTTCAGCACATGGATCGCCTTGTAAGCGGCCTGCTGTTCCGCCGCTTTTTTCGTTCGTCCCTTACCCTTGCCATAGGATTTTCCATGGATCATCAATTCCACGGTAAAAGATTTGTTATGATCCGGTCCTTCCTCACCGATAAGGCGGTACTCGATCTCTCCAAGCTTTTCAGCTTGAACCATCTCTTGAAGGATAGTTTTACTATCATAAAAGAGCCTCTTATCCTCCTGATCTGTCAGTACAAACCGATGTATAAACTCTTTTGCATTAGTAAAACCACCGTCCAGATAAATCGCCCCGATAAGCGCCTCCAGCGCGTCTGACGTCACAGAATCACGAAGCCGTCCTCCTGTTACTTCTTCCCCTTTTCCGAGAAGGAGATAACTTCCCAGATCAATCTCCTTTGCACACATCGCCAAAGACGGTTCACAGACCATGCTGGCTCTCGTTTTTGTCAGTTCCCCTTCCGGCACCTTCGGAGATTGCCGAAACAAAAATTCACTGGAAATCAATTCTAAAACAGCGTCTCCCAAAAACTCCAGCCGCTCGTTGCATTTATATTTTTCAAGCCGATGCTCATTCGTATAAGAACTATGCATCATTGCCTGCTCAAGCAGGGAAAAATTCTGAAACTGATAATTGATCTTTTTTTCCAATTCTTTTAACTTTCTGCTCATCTTTTACTCTTTCCCGGTCTTTACTGCCGTTCATTCTTTCTTTATCGTTTTCCCGCTTAAAACGAAAAAGCCCACAGGGGCTTTTTCATTTTTCACTAAATTATTCCACTGCTTTTTTAATCTGATCAACAGCATCTTGAACCGTTGTTATTTTCTCTGCTTCCTCATTATCGATCTCGATGTCAAACTCTTCTTCGATTCCCATGATAATCTGGAATACATCAAGAGAATCTGCTCCAAGATCATCTACAAATGTGCTGTCCGGTTTAATTTCTTCCTCGCTTAAATTGAGAACCTCTGCGATAATTTTTTGAAGTTTTTCAAATTCCATAACATTTTCTCCTCACTTAATCTTTACATATTTTCCTGATTTTGCTGAATAACTGCTGTTATCTTTTCATTGATTTTCTGCTCTTTAAATGTAACGCACTGAATAATCGAATTACATACTTCCTTTGAAGTCGAACTTCCGTGAGTTTTCACAACAAGACCTTTTAATCCGAGCAGCGGCGCTCCGCCATGTTCACTTGTATCAAAATCTTTAAGTGTCTCTTTTAGAGCGGGTTTCACCAAAAGACCTCCGATCTTGCTTCTTAAATCTGCCATCATGCCGCCTTTGATCTTTTTGACAAGCGCTCCTGCAACGCCTTCATAAAGCTTCAGGATCACATTGCCTACAAATGCTTCACATACGATGACATCTACATTCCCGTAAGGAATTTCACGCGCTTCCACACTTCCGATAAAATTAATCTCAGAGCATTCCTTCAAAAGCGGAAACGTTTCTTTTACAAGGGCATTTCCTTTTTCTTCTTCTGCACCGATATTCACAATACCGACCGTAGGATTCTTTTTCCCTACAACGCTTTCCATATAAATGGATCCCATCTTGGCAAATTGAACCAAATGGGAAGGTCGTGCATCTACATTCGCTCCGCAGTCGATCAAAAGAGAAACTCCTTTCAGCGTCGGAATAAGCGGCGCCAACGGTGATCGTTCCACCCCTTTGATCTTTCCGACAAGAAGCTGGCCGCCAACGAGAACCGCCCCGGAATTTCCTGCCGAAACAAAGGCGTCTGCGTCCCCGTTTTTGACAAGCTTCATCGCCTTTACAAGAGAAGAATCTTTCTTGCTTCGGATTGCTTTTACCGGCGGCTCCGCTGTCTCAATGATCTCGGATGCATTCACGATCTCAATCCTTCCATCCGGATATGTATACTTTGCAAGTTCATCCTTTAGTATCTCTTCTTTTCCTGTCAGCAGAACTTGAATATCATTCCGCTTTTGTACTGCTTCTACAGCGCCTTTTACCATCTCGACCGGCGCATTGTCACCGCCCATCGCATCAAGCGCTACTCTTGTCATGTCAGACATCTCCATTCCTCCTAACGCTACTGAAATTATTCTAATTGATATTATTGTAAAAATCAACAAAAAAATGTCTGTCGTATCTCTTTTATTACATAATCATGCAGGAGATCCTTGCTTCATCTTCAAACCTCCCACATCGCCGGACAGTTCAAAATCCTGTCTCCACTAAACGATATGCTGTTAACACACAATCACCGGAAGTGCCAAAAGGCACATTCCAGGATTGTAAGCAGTCGTCATTGCAACAAAAAAAGGACGTAAAATCACATTTTACGTCCTTCTCATTTAATTAACGATTAGTCAACGGAAATGATCTCACGTTTGTTGTATGCGCCGCAAGCTTTGCATACACGGTGAGGCATCATGAGTTCGCCGCACTTGCTGCATTTTACAAGGTTCGGAGCGCTCATTTTCCAGTTAGCTCTTCTTTTATCTCTTCTTGCTTTAGAAGATTTATTCTTTGGGCAGATTGACATAGGTTACACCTCCTTAAAATTCTTAAATAAGTCACGGACAACTGACATTCTAGGATCAAGCCCCGGATCTTCACAATCACAGGACCCCGTATTCAAATTTTGACCGCATACCGGGCAAAGACCTTTACATTCGTCCCTGCACAATACTTTTTCCGGCCATCCCGACAAGATCTCATTGCTGAGTAGTTTGTCCACGTCAAGATGATATCCGTCAATAAAGTTTGATTCATCCAGCTCCTCTGTCAGTTCTGCGTCGGAGAGACCTATGTCGACATGCTTCGTAAAATCAAAAACGAATTCATATCTGACATCCTCCAAGCATCTGTCACAGGGAATGACCGTCACAAGTCTGGTGTCTGCATAAATAAGCAGTTCCTTTCCCCTGACATGTTCTACCCGGACATGAACCGGCTCACTCTCAACGATCGGATAAGTTCCGGATTTCATCCGGACTTCCTTCATCGTAAGCGGCACAGTCTCTTCAACTGTCTTATGCTGGTCTGACAAAACGTCTGATAGGTTAATTAACATCGTTATTTACTCCTATTCATACCTGAATTATTATATCATGTAAATTCTGTTTGTCAACCGTCATTTTCATGAAAATACACAAAATATAGTATTTTCTGTACGATCTTTAAGACAACTCTGTTTTTTCTTATTTAACAAGCGCCAATGTCTCTCTTGCGATTGCAAGCTCTTCATTTGTCGGGATAACAAATACTCTTACTTTTGAGCCCGGTTTTGAAATCTCAGCCTGTTTTCCTCTCAAACCTGTATTGATCTCTTTATCGAAGTCAACACCAAGATATCCGAGATAGGAACATACCTGCTCTCTTACATAATCGTCGTTCTCACCGATACCTGCTGTAAACACGATATCATCCACACCGTTCATCACAGCGGCATAAGCACCGATATACTTCGCAACATTGTAAGAAAATACATCCATTGCGATCTTTGCTTTCTTATCTCCTGAATTCATTGCATTTGTCAGATCACGGAAATCACTGGAAAGTTCTCCTGAAATACCGAATACTCCCGATTTCTTATTCAGAACATCCATCACACCTGCAATGTCAAGGTTTTCTTTCTCGGCAATAAATTCCATAATCGCCGGATCAATATTCCCCGAACGAGTTCCCATTACAAGACCTTCCAACGGAGTCATTCCCATGGAAGTATCTACTGATTTTCCATTCATAACTGCTGTCACACTGGATCCGTTTCCAAGATGACATACGATCGTTTTCAGATCTTCATACGGTTTTTCCATCACTTCTGCTGCTCTTTTAGAAACAAAGCTGTGACTTGTTCCGTGGAAGCCGTAGCGTCTGATCTTATAATTCTCATAATATACATATGGAAGTCCGTACATATATGCCTTCTCCGGCATTGTCTGATGAAACGCTGTATCGAATACAGCGGCCATAGGTGTATTCGGCATCAGTTTTTCACAAGCCGTAATACCAATTAAGTTTGCCGGATTATGAAGCGGAGCAAGATCATTGCACTCCTCGATAGCTTTCTTCACTTCTTCCGTAATCACAACTGAAGATGCAAATTTTTCTCCGCCATGTACAACACGATGTCCGACAGCTCCGATCTCATCAAGGCTCTTCACAACACCTGTCTTCGGATTTGTAAGCGCCTCAATAACAAACTGGATCGCCTCTGTATGAGTCGGCATTGCTTTTTCGGATATTTCTTTTTCTCCGCCTTCCGGCTGATAAGTCAGACGTCCGTCAATTCCGATTCTCTCGCAAATTCCTTTTGCCAGAACTTCTTCTGATTCCGCATTAATGAGCTGGAATTTCAGGGAAGAACTTCCACAGTTAATTACTAATACGTTCATTACTTTTCCTCCAAATTTCTTGTTTTTATCACCTTTATAAACAGAAAGCTTCTCGTATGCTTTCCATAAAATCTGTTTCTTATTCTGCCTGTGCCTGAACTGCTGTAATCGCAACAACGCCTACAATATCTTCTGCGCTGCAACCGCGGGACAAATCATTTACCGGAGCTGCAATTCCCTGTGTAAGCGGTCCGTACGCCTCTGCTTTTCCAAGTCTTTGCACAAGTTTATATCCGATATTTCCGGCATCCAAATCAGGGAAGATCAATACGTTCGCATGTCCTGCAACTTCACTGCCCGGAGCTTTCGATGCCCCCACCTCAGGAACGATTGCAGCGTCAAGCTGAAGTTCTCCGTCCAGTTTCAGTTCCGGTGCAAGTTCATGCGCTATCTTCGTTGCCTCTACTACTTTATCGACATCCGCATGTTTTGCACTGCCTTTTGTAGAATGGGAAAGCATTGCCACGATCGGTTCTTTTCCTGTCAGAACTTTGAATGATTCTGCGGAAGAAAGTGCAATGTTCGCCAGTTTTTCCGGGTCAGGATTCTGTTCAAGTCCGGCATCTCCGAAAATAAATGTTCCATCCGCTCCCATATCACAATCCGGAACAACCATCAAAAAGAATGCGGATACAAGTTTTGTTCCCGGTTTTGTCTTCAGGATCTGAAGACACGGGCGAAGTGTGTCAGCTGTGGAGTGACATGCTCCGGATACCATACCGTCAGCATCTCCCATCTTCACCATCATAACACCGTAGTACAGATAATTGTTCAGAAGAAGTTCTCTTGCCTGTTCTTCTGTCATTCCTTTTTTCTGTCTCAATTCAACAAGTTTTGCAATATAAGCTTCTGTTTTATCGCTTTTCGCAGGATCGACAATCGCAGCGCCTGTAATATCGTATGTACCTTTATTTTTCTCGATCTCTTCTTCGCTTCCTACGAGAATCAGCTCTGCAATTCCTTCTTTTAAGACTGTTTCCGCAGCCTTATAAGTTCTTTCGTCCTCTGTCTCCGGAAGAACAATCACTTTTTTTTCCGCTTTTGCTCTTGCCTTGATTTCATCGATAAATCCCATGATTTAAAAGCCACCTTTCATTTTTCACAATTATAGTTTTATTATAACGCAAATGAATTTTGTATACAAGGGGATTTCATGTGCATTTTTAAGTACAATCCCCTCTCTTTGTTCAAAGTTTAAACATCGTTGTCACGATATTGAAGTAAACAAGAATCGTACATGTATCGAGGATCGTTGTGATCAAAGGCGCTGCCATGATTGCAGGATCAAGTCCGATCTTTTTCGCTAAAAGCGGAAGAATACATCCAATACACTTTGCCATCATTACAACTGCGATCATCGTAATCCCAAGTGCAACTGCCAACATAATATTACGATCGTACATAATACAGATTCTCACGCCGTTTACAAATGCAAGAAGCGTTCCCACTACAAGCGCCACCCGGACTTCTTTAAAGATTACTTTAAAAATATCCGAAAATTCAATTTCTCCGACCGCCAGACCACGAATAATCAGCGTCGAACTCTGAGATCCGCAGTTTCCTCCTGTTCCCATAAGCATCGGAATAAACGTGATCAAAATCGGCATTGCAGCCATTGCATTCTCATAATATCCAAGGATCTCTCCTGTGATCGTCGCCGAAAGCATCAGAAGCATCAGCCACGGAGTACGGTTTTTCGCCTGCTGGAAAACAGAAGTCTCAAAATAGGAATCCTCATTCGGACTGACACCGGCCATGATACTGATATCTTCCGTCGTTTCATCCTGCAATACAAGCATGGCGTCATCTACGGTTACAATCCCGACAAGACAGTCTTCATGATCAATGATCGGTATTGCTACAAGACCGTATTTATTGATCATATTCGCCACATATTCCTGATCGTCCAACGTGCGGGCATACAGCACATTCTCATCCATAATTTCTTCGATCAGCCTCGATTCTCCTGCCGTCAACAGGTCTTTCACATCAACCATTCCGATCAATTTTCTTTTTTCCGTCACATAGCATGTGTAGATCGTTTCTTTATTAATGCCGACCTGACGGATTCGCAAAATCGCATCTGCAACCGTCATCTCTTTCCGAAGACTGATATATTCAATATTCATAATACTTCCGGCACTGTCTTCGGGATACTGCAAAAGTGCGTTGATCTTCTTTCTTGTCTCTTCATCCGTCGCCATCAAAAGACGATCCACGACATTTGCCGGCATCTCTTCCAACACATCGACGGTGTCATCAACATACATCTCTTCCATAACTTCTTCCAATTCAGAATCTGTCAGGGCATTGATCAACTCTTCTCTCATGTCGCTGTTCATATCGGTAAACACTTCAGCAGCTTCTTCTTTTGCCAAAAGTCTGAAGATCAATATACGCTGTTTTTTATCCAGCTCTTCCAGTACATCTACAATATCTACCGGATGCACGGACTCCAATTCTTCCTTTAATTGTTTAAAATCATGCTTTTCAAGCAACTCAAGCATCTGCTCCACACCAAGTCTATTTTCCTGATCCATGCTTAACTCCTCATCTCCTAAGATATCTTTTGCTGTAAAAACCCATCTTTTTATAGTATAATATGGTAGAAAATGATATACAAGGAGTTTCTTATGAAAATTGTCGGACTTATTACAGAATATAATCCTTTTCACAACGGACATCTCTACCATATTCAACAGGCAAAACGGATAACAGGCGCCGATTCCGTAATTGTTGTTATGAGCGGCGACTATGTACAGCGCGGTGTTCCGGCTGTCATGCCCAAACGTCTGCGTGTTGAATCCGCTTTAGAATGCGGCGCATCTGCCGTCTTTGAACTTCCGGTCTGCTACGCCACCGGAAGCGCGGAACTGTTTGCTCAAAGCGCAGTCTCCTTATTAAACCAACTCCAAATCGTAGATTCTCTTTGTTTCGGAAGCGAATGCGGCGATTTGGACGCTTTATCCGAAATTGCGGATCTGTTCTGCTGTGAACCGGAAGGATATCGGACTCTGCTGAAAAAATATTTAAAAACAGGACTCTCTTTTCCTTCAGCTCGAAAAGAAGCGCTCAAAGAATATCTTCCCGAGCGTAATTTATCCGCCCTTTTGGATGAACCGAACAATATCCTAGGCATCGAATATTTAAAAGCGATCAAAAAATCAGGCAGTACAATGAAGCCTTACACGATCCAGCGTAAAGGAGCACACTATCATGACGAGGAACTTGATGCGGCTCATTTAAGTTCTGCATCGGCGATCCGCTCTCTCCTCGCATATTCAGGTTCTTCATTAAGAAAATATGACGATCTTCCCAAAGGCGCTTTTGACGACACCATTCCCTTCAACATTTTTGGAGAACTGGAATCACAAGTGCCAAACTGCTGCCTGAAACTTTTAAAAGATTATCACAAAGTTTCGTATCCCGTTTATCAGAATGATTTTTCCATCATTCTCAAATACAAATTGCTGAACAAACACCCGGAAAGTCTAATTCGCTACATGGACGTCTCAGAAGAACTTGCAAACAGAATCTGCTCTCAGCTCAATCTGTTTTTCAATTACAAACAATTTTGTGAACTGCTGAAAACAAGAGAGCTGACACAGACGCGGATCAACCGTGCACTTCTTCATATTATGCTCGGAATCAAAAAAAATGATGTGACAGCATATACCGAAAACGGTTATCATTTTTACGCCCGTCTTTTAGGTTTTCGAAAAGACCGCGAGAAACTGCTGACCCGTATTTCAAAGGAAAGCCCCCTGCCGCTTCTTATCAGGCTGTCTGAAAGCCAAGCCCTTCCTTCTTTAGGACGCAAAATGCTCCAAAATGATATTCTTGCATCAAATTTATACACATCTGTTGTGACAGATAAATTTAAAACCGCCTTTCAAAACGAATACAAACAAGGTGTGATCAAAATTTAATTTCTATACAGCAAATAAAATATGTCCGCAGTGATTCTTCTTTATCGCTGCGGACATATTTTTTAGTTTTCTGATCCTCTTTTACAGGCGTTTTGCGATTGCCTTAATAAACTGTTCGCTGTTGAGCACCGTCGGATTTTCAATCGTCGTAATCAGCGCAAGATCCTTTGTCATCTCTCCGGCTTCAATCGTATCGATCGTTGCCTTTTCCAATCTGTCTGCAAATTCCATCAATTCCGCATTGCCGTCAAGCTCTCCTCTTTTTCTGAGCGCTCCTGTCCATGCAAAAATTGTAGCAACTGAATTTGTCGATGTTTCTTCTCCTTTCAGATGCTTATAATAATGACGCTGTACCGTTCCATGAGCCGCTTCATACTCATAGTAACCTTCCGGTGAAACGAGAACAGAAGTCATCATTGCAAGAGAACCGAATGCAGAAGATACCATATCGCTCATCACATCACCATCATAGTTTTTACAAGCCCAAATATATCCTCCTTCAGATTTCATCACGCGGGCAACCGCATCGTCAATCAGTGTATAGAAATACTCAATTCCTGCTTCTTTAAATTTTGCATCAAATTCCGCATCATATATTTCTTGGAAGATATCTTTAAATGTATGATCGTATTTTTTAGAGATCGTATCTTTCGTGGCAAACCAAAGATCCTGTTTTGTATCAAGCGCATAGGAAAAACAACTTCTCGCAAAGCTTTCGATTGATTTGTTGATATTATGCATTCCCTGCACTATACCCGGTCCGTCAAAATTATGTACAAGCTCTTTCGTCTGACTTCCATCTTCTGCTGTATAGACAAGCTCAACTTTTCCCGCTCCCGGAATTTTCATTTCTGAACCTTTATATACATCTCCGTATGCATGTCTTGCAATGGTGATCGGTTTCTTCCAGTTCTTCACGCACGGTTCAATTCCTTTCACTACGATCGGAGCACGAAATACTGTTCCGTCAAGAATTGCACGAATCGTACCATTCGGACTCTTCCACATTTCCTTCAGATCATATTCATCCATACGAGCCGCATTCGGGGTAATCGTCGCACATTTTACCGCTACTTTGTATTTCTTTGTCGCCATGGCCGAATCAACTGTTACCTGATCGTCCGTTTCATTTCTATGTTCCAATCCGAGATCATAATACTCTGTTTTCAGATCAATATATGGGATAAGAAGCTCATCCTTGATCATTTTCCAAAGAATTCTTGTCATCTCGTCTCCGTCCATCTCTACAAGCGGTGTCGTCATTTTGATTTTTTCCATTGTTCTTTTCTCCTTTTTATATGAACTTTTTTGCCCCCATCTTTTCCATACATCGTCCTATTGTCCTTTTATGGCTTTTGACGTATGTTCAGCTTTTTCGGATCTAGTATCCCTGCTTTTTCAGATTTTGCATTACATGCATAATATGTTCGTTCGCAAGCTGCTCTGCCATCTCCGCATCTCTGTCTTTGATCGCACGCAAGATCTGTCTATGTTCACGAATTGATTTTCTCGCCCGGTCTTCGGATACGATCGATGATCTTCTTGCTCTCTGCACATAATTATGAAAATCTGTCAGAACATGTTTCAGCATCTTGCTTCCCGAAGCTTCATAAAGAACTGCATGAAAACGTCCGTCTAACGCGGCAACCTGCTCCGTGCTGAATCCACTTTCTTTTTTCATCTGGAACTCAGAAAGAAGAAGTGATTCTTCCAGCTCATCGAGCTGTTCTTCCGTAATATGTTCCACAGCCCAGCGGGCACACAGTCCTTCCAGCATCGATCGAATCATATAAATATCCCATATATCTTTATGTGATATACCTGATACGTATGCCCCTCTGTTCGGAATGATCGTCACAAGCCCTTCCAGTTCAAGCTGACGCAATGCTTCACGCACAGGCGTCCGGCTCACTCCGAGTTCTTTCCCAATGGCTGTCTCCCGAAGCTCGTCATTTTCTTTATATTTTCCATTTAAAATGTCTTCCCGTATCTTCTGGAATACGCGGCCTCCAAGAGAATGATCCTGATATTCTTCCATCTGAAATCCTCCGATTACAATTTACAATGTGATGTGCAGTTCCTTGCACACACTCTCTATTTTGGCAATTAATTCTTCGTCTGTCAAGACCGTAACTCGTCCGTCTTCATACTGTTTGTCTACCCATTCTTTCAGGCGGCAAACCAGCTCCGAATTTTTATCAATCTGGCGTTCTGCTGAAAGCTTAAAATATGCATTAATCCAGTATGCGATGCCAGCTGCTCCGGAAGTATTAGAAACCGACACAAGAGCCGGACGATTCAAAAATTTATCTGTATCAAAAATATTATAAATCTCCTCATTTTTCAGCATACCGTCTGCATGGATTCCCGCCCGTGTCACGTTGAAATTCTTACCGACAAAAGGAGTCCTTGAAGGCACTGTGTATCCGATCTCTTTCTCATAATACTCCGCAAGTTCCGTGATCACTGTCGTATCCATACCGTCCAGAGTTCCCCGAAGCTGCGCATATTCAAAGACCATAGCTTCAAGAGGTGTATTTCCTGTTCTTTCTCCGATACCAAACAAAGAACAGTTCACGCCGCAAGCGCCATACAGCCATGCTGTCGTCGAATTATTCACGGCTTTATAGAAATCATTATGTCCATGGAATTCGATCAGCTCACTCGGAACGCCGGCATGGGTCATCAAACCGTATATAATCCCAGGGATTGATCTTGGGATCACAGCCCCCGGAAAATTCACTCCATATCCCATCGTATCACAAACACGGATTTTCACCGGTATCTTATATTCTTCCATCAGTTTCATCAATTCCAGACAAAACGGAATTACAAATCCATAAATATCTGATCTTGTAATATCTTCCAGATGACAGCGTGGGCGCACTCCTGTTTCCATGCATTCGCGAACAACCGAAAGATAATGTTCCAGCGCCTCTTTTCTCGTCATTTTCAATTTATAAAAAATATGATAGTCCGAACAGCTTACAAGAATTCCTGTCTCTTTTAATCCGATTTCTTTTACAAGTTCAAAATCTTTTTTGCTTGCTCTGATCCAGCTTGTAATCTCCGGAAATTTATACCCTTTTTCCAAACAGCGGTAAACGGCATCCCTGTCCTTTTTACTGTATAAAAAGAATTCGCTTTGCCGTACTTTTCCTTTCGGTCCGCCCAACCTGTGCAGATAATCATAGATTGTTACAATCTGTTCTGTCGTATACGGTGCTCTGGACTGCTGACCATCACGGAATGTTGTATCCGTGATCCAAATTTCATCCGGCATATTGTGAGGTACGATTCGGTCGTTAAATGCAATCTTCGGAATTTCGTCGTAATGAAATAAATTTCGAAACACATTCGGTGTATCTACGTCTACTAACGGATACATATGCTCCTCTAATTCCAGCAGGTTCGTATGTTTGTTTAAAAATACTTTTCTGTTTTCCATTAAGTTATCCTCCTCTGACTGCATCAGTCCTCATACATTGTTTACTTCAAATATATTTGTACCGCATTTTTGTATGCTTGTATAATTGTATACAAATATGCAAAATATGTCAACCTGTGTGAAATTATTTTTCTCAAATATTTTGCCTTTTTGAAAAAAGCAAGGAATCAAAAAAGAAAAGAGACTTCACCTCTTTTCTTTTTTATTATAAACACATTGATCAAACGATTATCTGATCACCCTTACTTTCAATACGCCTTCTACCGCCGCCAACTGTGCTTCCACATCTTCTGAAACAGTTCCGTCTACATCAAGCATTGTATATGCGTATTCTTTCCGGCTTTTGTTTGTCATGACTTCGATATTCATATTTTTTTCTGCCAAAAGAGTGGTAAACTGTCCGATCATATTCGGAATGTTTTTATGAAGGATTGTAATTCTCTCCCCTTCTCCTTTCGCTCCCATATCACAATCCGGGAAGTTTACAGAATGTGTGATATTTCCGTTTTCGAGGAAATCTTTCACTTCCGCAGCCGCCATCTTCGCACAGTTATCTTCTGATTCTTCTGTTGACGCTCCAAGATGCGGGATTACAATCGCACCGGTCACACCTACAATCTCTTTCGTCGGGAAATCCGTCACATAACGATGTACTTTCCCTGATACAAGAGCATCTACAATATCTTCCTGATTCACAAGAACATCACGGGCAAAGTTCAAAATAACAACGCCCTCCTTCATAAGGCTGATTGCATTTTTATCAATCATTCCTTTTGTATCTTCCAACGCAGGTACATGAACTGTTATATAATCGCATTCTTTATAAATCTCATCCACTGTCTTTGCATGATGAATATTACGGGACAATCTCCATGCCGAATCAACTGAAACATACGGATCGTATCCATAGACGTCCATGCCAAGATGAAGGGCTGCATTTGCCACAAGAACTCCGATCGCACCAAGTCCGATCACACCGAGTTTTTTTCCTTCCAATTCCGTTCCTGCAAAAGCTTTCTTCTTTTTCTCTGTAATCTTCGCGATATCGCCGTCCTCTTCATATTCCTGAACCCAGTTGATTCCGCCGATAATATCTCTTGCTGCCAAAAGCATTCCCGCGATCACAAGTTCTTTCACGCCATTCGCATTCGCTCCGGGAGTATTAAAGACAACAATTCCTTCATCTGCACAACGCTCAAGAGGGATATTATTCACCCCTGCACCTGCACGGGCAATGACTTTCAGATTTTTGTCAAACTCCATCTCATGCATCTTTGCACTCCGCACAAGAATCGCATCTGCCCCCTCTGCTGTATTTACATTCATATAATTGTCATCCAACTGATCCAGTCCTACATTGGAAATCGGATTTAAGCAATGATATCTATACATAATTACGCATTCTCCTCTTCAAATTTTTTCATAAATTCTACCAGCGCCACAACGCCTTCATACGGCATTGCATTATAAATGCTTGCGCGCATTCCGCCGACAGTTCTGTGACCTTTCAGATTCTCCAGTCCTGCTTCTTTTGCTTCTTTTACAAATTTAGCGTCAAGATCTGCATCTCCTGTTACAAATGGAACATTCATAAGCGAACGATCTTTTTCCACTACCGTTCCCTTGAACATTTTACTCTGATCAAGAAAATCATACAACACTTTTGCTTTTTTCTCATTCTTCTCTTTGATCGCCTCAAGTCCTCCCTGAGCTTTCAGCCACTTGAATACCTTTCCGCAAATATAGATTCCATATGCCGGCGGTGTATTATAAAGAGATTTCGCGTCTGCATGTGTTTTGTATGTAAGCATCGTCGGTGTTCCCTCAAGTACGTCTTCTGTAATAAGATCTTCGCGAATGATTGCGATCACAACACCTGCCGGACCGATATTTTTCTGAACTCCTCCATAGATCATTCCATATTTCTCTACGTCAACCGGCTCAGAAAGGAAACAGGAGGACACATCTGCAATCAGTGTTTTTCCTTTCGTATTCGGAAGCTCTTTGAATTTTGTTCCATAAATTGTATTATTCTCACAAATGTACACATAGTCCGCATCCTCTGAAATCGGCAGATCAGAACAATCCGGAATATAAGAAAACGTCTGATCTTCAGATGAAGCAACACGATTTACCTTTCCGTATTTTTCCGCTTCTTTCGCCGCTTTTTTCGCCCACTGACCTGTAATGATATAATCAGCCACCCGATTTTTCATAAAATTCATCGGGATCATGGCGAACTGCTGGGACGCTCCGCCTTGCAGGAACAATACCTTATAATTATCCGGTATATTCATCAAATCTCTCAAATCCTGTTCCGCCGAATTGATGATCTCCTCAAATGCTTTCGAACGATGGCTCATCTCCATCACCGACATTCCTGTTCCGTTGTAATCGAGCATCTCTGCCGCCGCCTCTTTCAATACCTCTTCCGGCAATACAGCCGGTCCTGCTGAAAAGTTGTATACTCTGCTCATGTTCCTTCCTCCTGTTTTTATTAATTTACTTTTGTAATTACACATATGCCTGTTCAGGCGTTTACATGTCATCTTCATCGAACACTTCACTGATTGCTGCTCCCGGCGCCACCATGGGCCATACTTTGTCATCACTGTCGATCTGACAATCGATCACAACCGGGCAGTTTAATGTCAGCGCTTTGGCAAACGCTTCTTTAAACTCCTCTCTGGATGTCGCTCTCATTCCTTCTGCACCCATCGCCTCCGCGAGTTTCACAAAATCAACCGCATCCCGAAGCACTGTTGCCGAATACCGTTCATCATAAAAGAGATCCTGCCACTGACGTACCATTCCGAGTACATGATTATTTACCACAACCTGTATGATAGGAATATTATGGCGTACTGCCGTCGCGATTTCATTCATATTCATGCGGAAACATCCGTCTCCGGCAATATTCACCACAATCTTATCCGGACATCCGGTCTTTGCTCCAAGGGCAGCTCCAAGCCCATACCCCATCGTACCGAGTCCTCCGGAAGTAAGAAGTGTTCTAGGCTTTGTGTATTTATAATACTGTGCCGCCCACATCTGATGCTGTCCGACTTCTGTCACAATAAGCGCCTCTCCTTTTGTCTGACGGTAAATTTCTTCTACAAGAAATGGTCCTGAAAGCACATCAGGATGATATTTCAAAGGATACTGCTCTTTGTAACCCTGGATTTTGTTCATCCATTCTGTATGATCCTGCTGTTTCAAATGTTTATTCAACGTTTTCAAAACGTCTTTCAAATCTCCGATAATCTCTTCTGTAATCAAAACATTTTTATTAATTTCCACCGGATCAATATCAATCTGAATAATCTTCGCATTTTTCGCAAATTTTTCTGTATTTCCGGTGACACGATCACTGAATCTTGCACCCATAACAACGAGAAGATCACATTCACTTACTCCGAAGTTGGATGCTTTTGTACCGTGCATGCCAAGCATTCCCGTATACCGCGGATCTGTTCCCGGAAAAGCGCCTTTTCCCATAAGAGAATCTGTTACCGGAGAATCGAGTTTATCCACAAACTCTTTTAATTCTTTGCTTGCGCCGGAAAGAACCGCGCCTCCTCCCACAAATACAAATGGTCTTTTTGCTTCTTCCAACATGGAAATAACGCGTTCAAACCGTCCCTCATCCATACGCGGAACTTTTCTTGAGGAATCTTCCTTCGCACATTTTCCTAATTCTTCGGGAATATATTCTGTTACTTTTGCTGTGATATCTTTCGGTATATCGACAAGAACCGGTCCCGGACGCCCTGTCTTCGCAATACGAAATGCTTTTCGGATCGTATCTGCCAGTTTCGTTACGTCTTTTACAATAAAACTATATTTTGTGATCGGCATCGTAATCCCTGCAATATCAATTTCCTGAAAACTGTCCTTTCCAAGAAGGGACACACCCACATTACAGGTAATCGCTACGATCGGAATTGAATCCATATATGCCGTTGCAATACCGGTTACAAGATTCGTTGCTCCCGGACCGCTTGTAGCAAGGCAGACACCAACTTTCCCAGTAGCCCGCGCATACCCATCTGCCGCATGAGAGGCTCCTTGTTCATGGGAAGTAAGAATATGCCGGATTTCTCCTCGATGCTTATACAATTCATCATATACATTGAGAATCGCGCCGCCCGGATATCCGAAAACAGTGTCTACCCCTTGTTCTTTCAAACATTCTATTACAATTTCTGCTCCACTTAACTGCATGCCATAACTCCTTTAAACATCCTGTATCTTACCGCCGCACCGCTGAAACGGCCGCGCCTTTATTTTTCTTTCGGTATTTCCAAAATTGCGCCCCTGTTTCCGGATGTGACCATAGAAGCATATCTTGCCAGATATCCAGTCTTAACTTTCGGCTCCCGCGGCTGCCATTTTGCTTTCCTTCGCGCCATCTCCTCGTCTGAAACTGCCAAATTCAGCGACAAATTCGGAATATCGATCTGTATGATATCCCCTTCTTCTACAAGAGCGATCGGACCGCCTACTGCCGCTTCCGGAGATACATGACCGATCGATGCGCCTCTCGACGCTCCGCTGAAACGTCCGTCCGTAATAAGCGCCACCGTAGAGCCAAGTCCGTATCCGGCAATCGCAGAAGTCGGATTGAGCATTTCTCTCATTCCCGGACCTCCTTTAGGACCTTCATAACGAATAACAATCACATCTCCAGGATTGATCTTTCCTGTCTTAATCGCCTCTGTTGCCTCTTCATCGCTTTCAAAAATACGGGCAGGGCCTTCATGTACAAGCATCTCATCACAGACAGCAGAACGTTTTACAACACTTCCGTCAGGTGCAAGGTTTCCTTTTAATACAGCCAATCCGCCTGTTTCACTGTACGGATGGTCGATTGGACGGATCACTTCCGGATTCTTATTTTCACATCCGGCAATATTTTCACCGACCGTCTTTCCTGTAACAGTCATACAATCTGTATGAAGAAGCCCTTTCTTATTCAATTCATTCATGACAGCATATACGCCGCCCGCTTCGTTAAGATCTTCGATATATGTATGTCCTGCCGGAGCAAGATGACAAAGATTTGGTGTTTTTTCACTAATTCCATTTGCAAAATCAATTTCAAAATCCATACCGATTTCATGTGCAATCGCCGGAAGATGAAGCATACTGTTTGTCGAACATCCAAGCGCCATATCAACCGTCAGAGCATTTAAAACAGCATCTTCTGTCATAATATCCCGCGGACGGATATTTTTTCTCACAAGTTCCATAACCTGCATTCCTGCATGTTTTGCAAGCTGAATTCTTGCAGAATATACTGCCGGGATCGTTCCATTTCCGCGAAGTCCCATTCCCAATGCCTCTGTCAGGCAGTTCATGCTGTTTGCCGTATACATTCCAGAACAAGAACCGCATGTCGGACATGCTTTATTTTCAAACTCGCAGATTTCCTCGTCTCCCATCTTTCCTGCGGCATAAGAGCCGACCGCCTCAAACATACTGGATAAACTTGTCTTTTGTCCTTTTACATGTCCTGCAAGCATCGGTCCTCCGCTCACGAAAATAGTCGGGATATTAACACGCGCAGCCGCCATAAGAAGGCCCGGTACATTTTTGTCACAGTTCGGAATCATAACAAGACCGTCAAACTGATGTGCCATTGCAAGCGCTTCTGTTGAATCCGCAATCAAATCTCTCGTCACAAGCGAATATTTCATTCCGATATGGCCCATTGCAATCCCATCACAAACAGCGATCGCCGGAACCATAATCGGCGTACCGCCGGCCATCGCAACTCCCATTTTTACTGCTTCTGTGATCTTGTCAAGATTCATATGTCCCGGAACGATCTCATTATAAGAACTCACTACTCCGATCAGCGGTCTGTCTAATTCTTCCTGTGTCATTCCCAGTGCATTGAATAAAGAACGGTGTGGAGCCTGCTGCACTCCTTTTTTCACTGTATCACTTCTCATCATCGTATGCCTCTCTTTCACATTTTATATATAAGAACAGATCCGATCACCCATCTCTTTTGTCCCGATCTGCATATTTCCCTTTGACATAATATCAATCGTACGATACCCTTCCTTCAATACTTTCTCAACTGCCGCTTCAATCGCATCTGCTTCTCTGTCAAGATCAAAAGAGTACCTCAGCATCATTGCCGCCGATAAGATCGTAGCGATCGGATTGGCAATCCCTTTTCCCGCAATATCAGGGGCTGATCCGCCGCTCGGCTCGTAAAGACCAAATTTTGTATCATTTAAACTTGCGCTTGCCAGCATTCCGATTGAACCTGTTACCATACTTGCCTCATCAGACAAAATATCGCCAAACATATTTTCCGTCAGTATCACATCAAACTGCGCCGGATCTTTCACAAGCTGCATCGCCGCATTATCTACAAGCATATGTTCAAGCGTCACTTCCGGGTATTCCTTCGCTGTTTCTTCAACAACTTTTCTCCATAACCTTGAAGAGTCAAGTACATTTGCCTTATCCACACTTGTAACCTTTCTGCGGCGCTTCATTGCAATATCAAACCCGCGCTTTGCAATACGGCGAATCTCTGTTTCATTATAAGTAAGCTCATCTCTCGCAACAAGAATCCCGTTTTCTTCCACTGTACTGCGCTTTCCGAAATAAAGTCCTCCGGTCAATTCACGCATGATCATCATATCAAAACCTTGCTCCGCAATCTCTTCTTTTAACGGGCATGCTCCTTTTAACTCATGATACAAAACCGCAGGACGAAGATTTGCAAATAAATTCAAACCTTTTCTAAGCTGAAGCAGACCTGCTTCCGGACGTTTTGACGGTTCTAACTGATACCAGGGAGACGTTTTTGCATCCCCTCCGATTGATCCCATCAGAACAGCATCACTTTTTTTCGCTTTTTCCAATGTTTCTTCCGTAAGAGGTACTCCGTTCACATCAATGGATGCTCCCCCCATTAAAAGCTGGGTATACTCTATCTGATGTCCATAAACTTCTGCCGTCCTGTCAAGCACTTTCATTGCCTCATCTACGATCTCCGGACCGATTCCGTCTCCTTTGATCACACCGATGTTCATATCCATATTTCCCGTCCCTCCAAACTAAAATGTTACTGTTTATAATACAGCATTTTTATACACGTTTCAAGTATTTGCGTTCAAAAAATAGAGTGTACTCTGTGATTTTCTTAAATTCACGTACTAAAGCGATGAATTTAAAAAAATCAGGAAAAATTTCGAAATATTTTCAAAATTCTTCCTGACCTCATACTGCAAAATAATCGATGTAAAATTTACTTACAATCAATCTGCATTCGGCTTTTCAATCTGAGCAATCGCTGCCTTCTGCATCGGAATACGGCAGTTCTTATTATTTCCGAATTCTACAATGACATCTTCATCTGTAATATCGATAATGACGCCGTAAAAACCGCTTGTTGTCAAAGCTGTGTCTCCAACTTCCATGGAAGCCAGCATCTGCTGGATACGTTTCTGTTCTTTTTTCTGCGGACGCATAAGTAAAAACCACATTACACCAATAACTACAAGCCAAAGAACAAGCATTGCTACCATTTCACCCATAATTTCAATTTCCTCCTAACTTTCCTAACGCAATAAGACTACTATACACAACTTTCACTCATACTTCAAGGATATTTTTCAAAATCCCGAAGTTCCTTGAAGTCAATATAAATCTTTTTCAGATAATCTGTTTACGGCATCATGCCTTCCAGTTTTCTTTTTTTGTAATCTTTATACTCTCCTGCTTCGATCGCTTCTCGTATTTCTTCCATCATCGTATTATAGAAATACAGATTATGGAGGACGCAAAGCCGCATTCCAAGCATCTCTTTCGCTTTGAGCAAATGTCGGATGTAAGCTCTGCTGTAACTTCTGCAAGCCGGACATCCGCACCCTTCTTCAATCGGGCGATCATCCAATTCATATTTTGCGTTAAACAAGTTCATCTTTCCATGGTTTGTATACACATGTCCATGTCTTCCGTTTCTGCTCGGATATACACAGTCAAAAAAGTCAACTCCCCGGTCTACCGCCTCCAAAATATTTGCCGGAGTTCCTACTCCCATCAAATAAGTCGGTTTGTTCTCAGGAAGATGCGGAACGACCGCATCCAAAATACGGTACATATCTTCATGACTCTCCCCTACCGCAAGTCCGCCGACTGCGTAGCCATCCAAGTCAAGCTCCGCAATCTGCTGTGCATGTTCAATACGAATATCTTCGTAAATTCCTCCCTGATTGATACCGAAAAGCATTTGGCTGCGATTAATCGTATCTTCCAATGAATTCAGTCTCTGCATTTCTGCTTTACACCGTTTCAGCCATCTCGTCGTTCTTGCCACCGAATTTATCATATATTCCCGGTCTGCTACGCTGGAAGGACACTCGTCAAAAGCCATCGCGATCGTAGAAGCAAGATTCGACTGAATCTGCATACTTTCTTCCGGTCCCATGAAAATTTTACGTCCGTCTATATGGGAATGAAAATGTACCCCTTCCTCCTTAATCTTACGCAAAGACGCAAGAGAAAACACTTGAAATCCGCCGGAATCCGTAAGAATCGGTTTATCCCAATTCATAAAGCGATGCAATCCGCCCATCTTTTTTACGATCTCATCCCCTGGTCTGACATGGAGATGATATGTATTTGACAGTTCAACCTGTGTTTTAATCTGACGGAGATCATCCGTTGATACAGCTCCTTTGATTGCCGCAGCCGTTCCTACATTCATAAAAACCGGAGTCTCAATCGTTCCGTGTACTGTATGAAACCGCCCCCGTTTAGCCATACCGTCTTTTTTCAGCAATTCGTACATGTATATAACCTCTGATTTTCTATTTTTCAATAAATTTCAACCTGTTTTATCTTTCTTAATAATGAAGAACAACAGGTGTTCCTGCACTGAGCATATTAAATAATGCCCCTGCCTGATCTACCGGCATATTCACACAGCCATGAGAACCATATGACTGATATCTCGAACCTCCGAATGCCGTCTGCCAGTCTGCGTCATGGAATCCATGTCCTTGATAAGTGAACGGCATCCAGTAGCGGACATACGTTTCATAGATCGGTTTTCCTGTTTCCGGATCTTTTTCACCGACTAGTTTTGAGTTCGGTTCTGTATAGAGGATCGAATATACACCTGCCGGAGTTGCATGCTTCGCATCCGGAAGGCCTGTGACAACATCTGTCTCCAACGCAATCGAACCATTTACAATATACCACATATGCTGAGCGGAAAGATCTACCTCAAGATAAGTAGTTCCCCAGTCCTGCGCCGCATGGGACGCAGCCGTTTTTTCATATGCCGGTTCCCTTGTCGCAACTTCGCCGTTTTTAATACTCGCAATCAAATTCTGTGCTTCTGTTTCCTCATCGATCGACCATCCATAAGTACCCCCGGATACTTCCACCGTCTTTCCTGTCGGTGAAGTGATCGTTCTCGTACTCCCTACAGTATCATAACTTTTCCCGAATTCACTCATCCAGGCACGAACTGCATCTTCATTAAACGCAACGTTCATATTCTCATCAACAGAAAGCCATGTAGAAATAAGCGCCTTATCTACGACAACATTCTCCTTCATCGGATATGTAATACTTGCCTGACAATATTTATTCATATCGTCACATGCTTTTTGAACTTCTTTTGATTCTATCGTATATTTAGGTACTTTATAACACTTTTCTTCCGCAAGATTAAGCTCCGGTTCAAAATTCACAATACATTCCCTGATCTTTTTCTTGAGCATTTCCATATCTACTGCGCTTCCATACACTTCCGGTTCCACTTTGAATGATTCTCCATCGAACTTCGGATATGCGGAAACCGGTTCGGTCTGCTCTGCCTGTACTGCTTGGATTAATTGAATCTCTTCATTCAATGCTTTCTCATTATAATCAACATCTATCGTCACTTCTGCTTTTGATTTTCCAAACAATGAGCTTATCCATAAAAGAGGATTTTGTTTTTTCAGCGCTTTTTCGACCTCCCCGTTTTCTTTGTATTTCATCGAAATTGCTTCGCCTTCAATTTGATCGATCTTCTGATCCGCCTCTATAATTTTCAAAGAATATCCTTCTACTTGTTCTTTTAAATAGGATACGACACTTGATTTTGTCTTTCCCGAAAAGTCTTTTCCGTTAATTGTCGTATTAATATAAAAATGACTGATAAAAAATGCTGAGATTCCCAAATAAACAACAAGCAGACCACCTACGATACTTCCTGCAATGATCCACGGTTTTTTACTCCGCTTCTCTGTATTTTCTCCCATTTTTTTCTGACGCTTTCTTCCACGCCGACGAAGAACTTTCTTTTTCTTTCGTTCTTCTTCATCATCTTCCAGCTCTTCGTCATCGTCTTCGACATCTTCATCTTCAAAGAAGTCCTCTTCTGCAAACTCTTCCTCTTCTGCAAACTCTTTTTCTGCTTCTTCTTCTGTTTCAAACTCTTCAAACGCTTCTTCGTCCAAAAGCTGTACGTCCCCTTCCTGACGTACGGATTTATTTTTCTTCTTACTCATCCGTTAATCATCTCTCTCCTTTTTTCAATATCACGGCAACATTATATTACGATTGAAAAAAAATGTACAGCGTATTATTCTATTTTTAAGAAAAATTAAGACCTTGCTTGTAACTGTCTCTTTCTTCCTATATAATGACTTTTGTAGTTCTGTCTTCGACAGACTCTTATCTATAAAAGAATTTTGAAAGGAGATCATTTTATGAGTGGCTCAACTTTTGGTAAAATATTTCGAATTACAACCTGGGGCGAATCCCATGGAGCAGGAATCGGCGTCGTGATCGACGGATGTCCTGCCGGAATTTCTTTAAACGAGGAAGATATTCAAGTTTTTCTTGATCGGAGAAAACCCGGTCAAAGCAAATTCACAACACGGCGCAGCGAAGAAGACACGGTTGAAATTCTCTCCGGACTCTTCGAAGGAAAGACAACCGGAACGCCGATTTCTTTACTGATCCGTAATAAAGATCAACGTTCTCGCGATTACGGAAATATCGTCTCTATGTTCCGTCCCGGACATGCAGACTATCCGTTCACGGAAAAATACGGTATCCGCGACTACAGAGGCGGCGGACGTTCTTCAGGACGGGAGACAATCGGCCGTGTTGCCGCAGGAGCGATTGCTTCTAAAATATTAAAGGAACTCGGAATCTCTCTTTGCGCTTATACGAAAGCAATCGGTCCCTACACGATCGACGAAACAATGTATGATTATTCTGAGATCCGACAGAACAGCCTATATATGCCAAACAATGCCATCGCTGAACAGGCCGGACAATACATCACTTCATTAATGAAAGAAACAAATTCCTGCGGCGGAGTTATCGAATGTATTGCAGACGGACTCCCTGCCGGATTGGGAGAACCTGTTTTTGATAAACTGGACGCTCTCCTTGCACAGGCAGTCATGTCCATCGGTGCAGTCAAGGGTGTGGAGATCGGAGATGGCTTTCGAGCTGCTTCTTCCACCGGTCTGCAGAATAATGATCCGTTTTATGCTGAAAACGGACAGGTTTTCAAAAAAACAAATCACTCCGGCGGAACACTGGGCGGAATGAGCGACGGATCAAGACTGATCCTCCGGGCAGCGGTAAAACCAACCTCCTCAATCGCAATTCCACAGCAAACGGTAAACACCTCCCATGAAAACACGGAAATTGTCATCCACGGAAGACATGATCCTGTGATCGTTCCGCGAGCAGTCGTTGTCGTAGAATCTATGACCGCAATCACGCTTACTGATCTTTTGCTGCAAAATATGACTGCAAAAATGGATTATTTAAAACAAATTTATACAAAAGAATTTTAGGAGGCCGCTATGTCAAACCGATTGATCGACATTGTCGATATTACAAAATCTTATGGAGATTCTGTGATCTTAGACCAACTGAATCTTTATATACGGGAAAATGAATTTTTAACGCTGCTGGGACCAAGCGGCTGTGGAAAAACAACCCTTTTAAGAATTTTAGGCGGTTTTGAAACGCCGGATTCAGGAAATATCATTTTTGACGGAAAAAACATTAACGATATTCCGCCAAATCGCCGCCAATTAAATACTGTTTTCCAAAAATACGCTCTTTTTTCCCATATGTCGATCGCCGATAATATCGCTTTCGGATTAAAGATCAAAGGGAAATCAAAAGCTTATATTAGAGACAAGATCCGCTACGCCTTAAAACTTGTCAATCTGGAAGGGTTTGAAGACCGTTCCCCTGACTCTTTAAGCGGCGGACAGCAGCAGCGAATTGCCATTGCACGGGCAATCGTAAATGAACCGAAAGTTCTTCTATTAGACGAACCGCTCGGAGCGCTTGACCTTAAACTGCGTCAAGATATGCAGTATGAACTGATCCGGCTGAAAAACGAACTTGGCATTACCTTTGTTTATGTCACACACGACCAGGAAGAAGCTCTCACAATGTCGGATACGATCGTCGTTATGAATCAAGGCTATATCCAGCAGATCGGTACGCCTGAAGATATCTACAATGAACCGCAGAATGCCTTTGTTGCGGATTTCATCGGAGACAGCAATATCCTTCCGGCTATAATGGTCGAAGATAAAGTTGTCAAAATGCTTGGCGCCGTCTGGCAATGTGTCGATGTCGGATTCGGGCACAACAAACCGGTAGATGCCGTAATCCGTCCTGAAGACATTGATCTTGTCTCCCCGGGTGAAGGTGTGATTGATGGAGTTGTTACTAATCTGATCTTCAAAGGAGTCCATTATGAAATGGAAGTTCTTGCAAACAACTATGAACTTCTCGTTCACAGTACTGATCTGTTCCCGGTAGGAACAGAAGTCGGAGTAAAAGTAAATCCTTTCGATATTCAGATCATGAAAAAACCGGAATCCGAAGATGAGGAGGCTGTTCCAGTTGAAGAGTAGAAAAATACTTGCAGGTCCGTATCTGTTTTGGGCAGTTTCTTTTATCATCATTCCGCTGCTCATGATTTTATACTATGGCCTCACAGATAAAAACGGAAGTTTCACTTTGAACAACCTTGCCCAAATGACAACTCCCGAAAATTTAAAGGCTCTCGGGCTGGCTCTTCTGCTGTCTTTTATCAGTACGGTAATCTGCCTGATCCTCGCCTACCCGCTCGCCATGATTTTGGCTGAAAAAAATATCAATCAGACAAGTTTTATCGTGCTGATCTTCATTCTTCCAATGTGGATGAATTTTCTGCTCCGCACGTTGGCTTGGCAGACACTTTTGGAAAAGAACGGTGTTATCAACAGCATCCTCAGTTTCCTTCATCTTCCGCAGCAGTCGATCATCAACACACCTGCTGCCATTGTACTTGGAATGGTATACAACTTTCTGCCATTTATGGTACTTCCAATCTACAATGTACTGTCCAAGATTGATAAAGACGTCATTCATGCAGCCAAAGATTTGGGGGCTAATAACGTCCAAACGTTTTTAAAGATCATCATGCCGCTTAGCATTCCTGGAATTATCAGCGGTATTACGATGGTATTTGTACCGTCGCTTACGACATTTGTCATCTCCGATCTGTTGGGAGGAAGCAAGATTCTCCTGATCGGAAATGTCATCGAACAAGAATTTAAGCAGGGAAGCAACTGGAACGCCGGTTCCGGTCTTTCTCTTGTTTTAATGCTGTTTATTATTGCCAGTATGGCTTTGATTGCCAAATATGATAAGAACGGGGAGGGAAATACATTTTGATCAAATCAACCGCAAAAAAAATCTACCTGTTCCTGATCTTCGTATTGTTATACGCTCCCATTATCACTTTGATGGTTCTTTCTTTTAACAATACAAAAACTCGATCTAAATGGAACGGCTTCACCGGGAAATGGTATCTTCAACTTTTTCAAAATAAAGATATTATGAATGCGCTTTATACTACACTGGTCATCGCCTTTCTCTCTGCTTTGATCGCTACTTTGATCGGTACTGCGGCTGCTCTCGGCATCCAGGCGATGCGCGCAAAAGCGCGTACCCTCCTGCTCGGAATAACGAACATTCCGATGCTCAACGCTGATATCGTGACGGGAATTTCCCTCATGCTTCTTTTTATTGCATGTCGGTTTACTCTCGGTTTTTCTACGATATTACTGGCACATATTACGTTTAATATTCCCTATGTTATATTGAGCGTTATGCCCAAACTAAAACAGACAAGCAGACGTACTTACGAAGCAGCTCTTGATCTGGGAGCTTCTCCTTCCTATGCATTCAGAAAAGTGGTTCTTCCTGATATCATGCCCGGAATCTTTTCAGGATTTCTTTTGGCGTTTACAATGTCGCTGGATGATTTTGTCATCACACATTTTACAAAAGGTCCGGGAATCGATACTTTGTCTACAAAGATATACAGCGAAGTAAGAAAAGGAATCAAACCCGAGATGTATGCGCTGTCTACGATCATGTTTCTTACAGTGCTCATTTTGCTCTTTCTAGTAAATATGACTCCAAATGACCAGAAGACAAAGAAAGCCGCCGCGCATGCGCATATGGGAAATTTCCGCAAATTCGGACGATTTTTCTTCCATCGGTTTGTTCCTGCCGTAATTATGATCGTCATTATCATCGGCGGATTCATTTATGGATCTTCTTCAGGGACTATTTCAGGAGAAAAGGTTGTCGTATACAACTGGGGCGATTACATTGACCCTGAGGTCCTGACAATGTTTGAAGAGGAAACCGGAATCGACGTCGTATACGAAGAATATGAAACAAACGAGATCATGTATCCAAAAGTTCAATCCGAAGCGATCGCTTACGATGTTGTATGTCCTTCCGACTACATGGTGCAGAGAATGATAGAAAATGATCTGCTCGCCGAGATCGACTACAACAACATACCGAACTTAAAATATATTGATGATATTTACATGGAAATGTCAAAACAATATGACCCCGAAAACAAGTATTCCGTCCCCTACCTTTGGGGAACAGTCGGTATTCTCTACAACAAAAAAATGGTAGACGAACCGGTAGACAGTTGGAGTATATTATGGGATGAAAAATACACTGACAGCATCCTCATGCAAGACAGTGTGCGGGACGCCTTTGCCGTTGCCCTGAAATCTCTCGGATATTCACTCAATTCAACGGATCTTGATGAATTGGAAGCCGCCAAACAACTTTTGATCGAACAAAAGCCGCTTGTTCAGGCTTATGTCATTGATCAGGTACGCGACAAAATGATTGGAAACGAAGCCGCCCTCGGTGTCATTTATTCCGGTGAGGCGCTCTATTGCCAAAAAGAAAATCCGGATTTAGAATATGTGATTCCGAAAGAGGGATCAAATCTTTGGATCGACGCTCTCGTCATCCCCAAAAATGCGCAAAATAAAAAGAACGCAGAGGCATTTATCAACTACCTCTGTCGTCCTGATATTGCAAAAATGAATTTTGATTATATCACCTACTCTATTCCGAACTCAGCCGGAAGGGAACTGATCGAGGATGCATCAATGCGTGAAAGCAATATCGCATTTCCTGATATTTCTCAGCTTCAAAACTGTGAGACATTCAACTTCCTCGGAGATGAAAACGAAATCATCTATAACAAACTATGGCGGGAAATCAAATCAAAATAACCGCCTTTCTACACTTGGAAGCAACCACCGCCGACGAACTCTCTAAGAAGAGAGTTTGTCGGTATAAATTCGCTTCCGATCCCTACAAAATAATCAAAAAATTTAAGAAGTCTCTTTGCCTCAACAAACTCTTTTGAGTCTTTATCTACTGCAAAAAGAAGCGGTTCTACATATTGTTTCAACACTGCCAGTTCATAAAGCAAAGAAGAATTAAACATCACATCTGCCTGCTCCTGAAACGGAAAGATATTTTGCTCTTCTCCTCTTCTCACAGAAGCCCACATCGAAATCGTTTTAGCCGCAGAAGCTCCCCGTGTGCGCGCATCTCTTACAATTCTTCGAATCAAGCGTCCATCCGTTGTCGGAATCCGGTTATGCTCATCAACATTCAACTGCGTCAGCGCACTGATATAAATTTTGAATTTATTCGCATCATTCATTGCCTCAGTCAGCTTGGGATTCAGACAATGGATTCCCTCAATGACAAGAATATCCTGTTCCCCGAGTTTTTTCGGCTTTGATTCATACTTTCTCTTCCCACTTTTAAAATCAAAAATAGGCAGATACACTTCTTCTCCTCTTAAAAGCGCCTCCATATCTTCATTGAATTTGGAGATATCGATTGCCTCCAAACATTCAAAATTATAGTTTCCGTCCTCATCTTTCGGCGTATGTTCCCGATCTACAAAGTAATTATCTACTGCAATCGGATGCGGTTTTAATCCGTTTACTCTCAACTGAATTGACAACCGATGAGAAAATGTCGTTTTTCCTGACGAGGAAGGTCCTGCAATCAAAACAAACCGAATGTCTTTACGTTCTGCGATCTGCTTTGCAATTTCACCGATCCGGCGTTCCTGATGTGCCTCCTGTACAAGTACGACTTCCCGCATATCTCCTTTTGTCACCATTTCATTGAGCGCCCCTACTGTCTCAATGTCCTGACAGTCTCCCCATAAAACAGATTCTTTAAGCACTTGAAACAATTTAGGACTCGGCTGAAACTCAGGTACGATTTCCGGCTGCTCTTTCACAGGCATTTGGATCACAAAGCCTTCGTCATACAGATGAAGAGAAAAATATTTCAGACATGACGTATCCGGAACCATGTATCCATAATAATAATCTTCAAACTCATTGATACTGTATATATTTACTTTTGAAACTCTGCGATATTCAAACAACCGTTCCTTATCATACATGCCATGCTTATGAAAAAGCTCGATAGCGGCATCTGTGTGGATCGTCTTCTTCTCAATCGGAATTTTTTCATCAGATAACTGATGCATTCGTTTTTCAACATCCGAAAGAAACTGTTCTGTCATTTCGACATCACCATCCACCGTACAGTAATAACCCTTATCTACCGAAAAATGAATTCTGACCCTTTCAATTCGATCATGTCCGGCCACATCATGAACCGCTTTCACTAAAAGAAAACACAGACTTCTCTTATATGTTTCGTGTCCAATCTCATCCGCAGTTGTAATAAAACGAAGTTCACAGTCCTTTTCCACCGGTTTTCTCAACTCCTGCAGACGGTTTTCCCCTTCCAACGCCAGTACGACAGGATGTTGAAATTGGAGACGAAACGCTTCAGCAACATGCTGATAAGTCACTCCTTCTTCAAATTCTTTGCTCTCATTTCCAACGGTAATCCTATACTTCTTTTTTTCCATTTTCAGAGCACTCTCCTCTTTACAAAAATAAAAATCTCATCTAAATCACTTGAAATGGATGGACGATCGGAATGGTCATTACATCCAATACCGGAAGTTTTTCATTCAGGAAATGTTTCATATCATCAATAAATATATACTCTGTTCCATAATGTCCTGCATCAATAACAGATAATCCCTGCTCAACTGCATCAATTCCGTCATGATGTCCGATATCGCCTGTCACAAGAACATCCGCCCCTTTTTGGATTGCCGGGGTTACCGCCGACTTTCCTGATCCCGGAGATACTGCGAGGCAATGCACTTTCCTTTCCATATCCCCATACACTTTCAAACTGCCCAATTTCAATCTATGCTTTACATAAAGACAGCATTCCTCTAATGTCATCTCCTGATCAAGCATCCCGATCCTTCCGATGCCCTCTTCTTCTCCGTCCTTTTCCATCGTCACATCAAGCACTTGCGTTTCCCTAATTCCCAAAATACTTTCTGCAAGCTTCGCCATGCCAAGCACATCATAATTCGTATGCATTGCATAGTAGGAAATATCATTTTGAATCAGTTTTACGATCCGTTTCCCTATAAAATCTTCATCCGTCACCTGTTTCATCGGAGAAAAGATAAGAGGATGATGTGTGATCAGCATATCTGCGCCTAAATCAACAGCTCTTTCGATCACCTCTTCTGTTGCGTCAAGAGCCAAGTACACTCTGTTTACTTCTTTCTCCGATCGACCTGCCAAAAGTCCTACGTTGTCAAAATCAAGCGCTGCTTTTTTCGGGTAGGACGCCTCGATCACCTGAATAATCTCTTTACAAAGCATAATATTCCATCCCTTTCTTTATAATATTTAATTCTTCTTGCAACTGTCCTCTTCTCACCTGTATCTGCTCAGAATCTTTGTCCCTGATCGATCTTAGAATTTCTTCCCGAATACGCGTCTCCCGTTCCAAATACCTTTTCAATACCGGATGTCGTTTTTCCAGAAGAAGTTTCCCAAACCAAAGCTGCTCTATCTTCCATACTTCTTCATTCTGTCGGCTTTCTTCTCCACTTTTGGGCGGTTTAACTTTCATCATCGGATAGTATTTTCCATCTTCTTCTACCATATCTTCTTCTATAAAGAAAAAACCCTCCCGCAAAAGAAAGGCTCTTACTTTATCTGTTTCCGATTGCGGCTGAAGAATACATTCCTGTAAAGTTGAAACGACATCCCTGCCTTCCTGCAAAATACGGATCACAAGATTTCCTCCCATTCCCGCAATCACAGCCGACTGTACTTCCCCTTTTCCCAACGCCAAAAAGCCATTCGAAAGGCGTGTCTCTATCTGCGCTTCCAACCCATAAGCCCGAATGTTTTCTCGCGCCTTTTCAATGGGTCCCTTATTCACATCCATAGCGGCCGCCCAGTCTGTTTTCCCTGTTTCTAAAAGAAAAATCGGTATGTACGCATGATCAGTTCCAATGTCTGCCACTTTATATCCGGCAGTCACAAGATCTGCGACTGCCTGAAGTCTTTTTGATAATTCCATCTGTATCCTCTTCCCACAACTGTCTCATTGATCAATCAAGATAATCTCTTAATTTTCTGCTTCGGCTTGGATGACGCAGTTTACGAAGAGCTTTTGCTTCGATCTGACGGATACGCTCTCTTGTAACATCAAATTCCTTGCCCACTTCCTCCAACGTACGTGCTCGTCCATCATTCATACCGAAACGAAGACGAAGTACTTTCTGCTCTCTTTCCGTCAATGTGTCAAGAACCTCGTCAAGCTGCTCTTTGAGAAGTGTCTGCGCCGCCGCTTCCGCCGGAACAGGTACGTTGTCGTCCTGAATAAAATCACCAAGATGACTGTCTTCCTCTTCTCCAATCGGCGTCTCAAGAGAAACCGGTTCCTGTGAAATCTTCAAAATCTCACGTACTCTCTCTACAGGCATGTCCAGTTCTTTTGCAATTTCTTCAGGCAGCGGTTCTCTTCCGAGTTCCTGCAAAAGCTGTCTCGACACACGGATCAGTTTATTGATCGTCTCTACCATATGAACCGGAATACGGATCGTTCTTGCCTGGTCAGCAATAGCTCTTGTGATCGCCTGACGAATCCACCATGTCGCATATGTGCTGAACTTATAACCTTTATGGTAATCAAACTTTTCTACCGCTTTGATCAGTCCTAAGTTTCCTTCCTGAATCAGATCAAGAAAGAGCATTCCCCTTCCGACATAACGTTTTGCAATGCTGACAACGAGACGAAGATTCGCTTCTGCCAATTCCTTTTTTGCGTCTTCATCTCCCTCTTCCATTCGCTTTGCCAGTTCGATTTCCCGCTCGGCGCTTAGAAGAGGTACTTTTCCGATCTCTTTTAAATACATACGAACCGGATCTTCAATACTCACGCCTTCGGGTACAGACAGATCGATACTTTCCATATCGACTTCTTCCTCTTCCGCAATCATATCGTCAAGATCCACTTCCACATCGTCATCTGTATCAGCAGTGATCCGCAAAACATCAATATTATTTCCTTCCAAATACTCAAAAACCTTTTCCATCTGTTCGGCACTCAAATCCATATCCGTGAAAAAGTCATTGATTTCCTGAACGTCAAGTATACTTTTTTTCTTCTTTCCAAGCGCGACAAGCTCGTTCATTTTTTCCAGAAATTTCTGTGCATTTTCTTCCATGTGTCCATCCTTCCTGATCTGTGTATCTACACGGATCACCTTGTTTTATTTTATCCTTAATCTATAGAAATATGCAGTCCCTTCAGTTCCTCAAGTTTCCGCTTTTCTTCCATCAAATGCTGCAGTCCCGCCATATCTGACGGATCCAGGTTCAACGTCCTTTCGTTGATACTATGAGTCTTTACTTTTAAGATCGTATCTTTCAGCGCCTGTTCCTGTTCCTCTTTCGTCGTCAGTTGTCGGATCTTCGTATGAAAAAGGGAAGCAGCCTCCCGATGTTCTTCCTCTGATGTAAAATGATTCAAAAGTTTTGCCGGATTCAGATTTCCTTCTTCATGCTGCTCATATAAAAGTTTTGCAACATTTTTATTCAGTTCCCCTGTAAAATCATCCGGGCTTATGTAACTGCTGATTTTTGCATACAGCTTTTCATTTTCAATCATCCATGTCAGCAGCACTTTCTGCGCCACCAAAATACCGTCTTCTTTTTGTATCGCCGCTCCTTCCGCCTTTTTCGGACGTGGAACCGGACGCGCCATTCCTGCGCTTACGGCCGTTTTTGTAACAAGTTTTTCCAGGCTTTCCCTGTTTACTTTATAGGCAGATGCAACTGCCTCGATATAGTTATTCCGTTCCAATTCATCCTCAAAAGAAAGCAGTCTCTTTGCTGTTTCCCTGAAAAATGCTGTCTTTCCTTCCGGGGATGTCATGTCAAATTCTCTCTCTAATATTTCGAGACTGAACATAAAACCGTTTCTTGCATTTTGAATCCTTTTCTCAAATTCATCCGCTCCAAGATTTTTAATAAATTCATCCGGATCTTTATACGGATCCATGCGGATCACTTTTGCCGCTATCCCTGCTTCTTTCAAAATCGGAACTGCACGAAGCGCCGCTCTTGTCCCTGCATCATCGCTGTCATACGTCAGATAAACTTCCTGAACATACCGCTTGATCAAAGACGCATGTCCGGGGGTAAGCGCCGTTCCAAGCGATGCCACAGCATTCGTAAACCCTGCCTGATGCAAAGAGATCACATCCATATATCCTTCACAAAGCAAAAAATATGTTTTCCGCGATGTCCTTGCCCTGTTCAAACCATAAAGATTCCGGCTCTTATCAAATACCGCAGTCTCCGGGGAGTTCAGATACTTCGGTTTCCCGTCCCCCATAACGCGGCCTCCAAATCCGATCACCCGGCTGTTCACATCCATGATCGGAAAAATGACCCGATTCCAAAACTTATCATACACGCCCCGCCGTTCATCCGTATTGATCAATCCTGCCTGGCGGATCAAATCTTCACTGTATCCTTTCTTTCTCAAATACTGATACAGATCATCGCTATATTTCGTCGAATATCCAAGGCCAAACGCTGTAATCGTCTCTTCAGTCAGTCCTCTGTCCGTCAAATATGTATGTGCTCCGGCTCCTTTTTCAGACTTAAGCTGTACATAATAATACTTAGCTGCAATTTTATTCACTTCTAAAATCAATGCTTTCAAATCCGCCTTTTGTTTCGCTTCCTTAGAATATTCCATCTCCGGAAGTGCGATTCCTGCGCGGTCCGCCAAGAATTTCACTGCTTCCAAAAATGAGAAATTCTCATACTCCATCAAAAATGTAAATACATTGCCCCCTGCTCCGCATCCGAAACAATAATACATCTGTTTCTGTCTGCTGACAGAGAAGGACGGAGATTTCTCATTATGGAACGGGCACAGTCCAAAATAGGAACTTCCCTTTTTCTGTAGACGAACATAACCGGATATGACATCTACGATATCATTTCGCGTTCTTACTTCCTCTATTAACTCATCCGGATAGTACATGTTTACCTCCATAAAGAATGTCCTATATATTATATTCGACAAAACTTTTTGATTTCCTTTATTTTTTTAAATTTTCCATGCTTCTGGCACAAAATAATCCTGAAACTTCTTAACAGCATAAGAATCTGTCATTCCTGCAATATAATCGCATACAATCTGTTCTTTCTCCTCGTCAGCCTCTTCCAGTGCATCTTTGAAAATTTGCGGCAGAACTTCTGTATGCGCGACATAATATTCAAAAAGCTGTTCTATCATATGTACCGCTTTATCTTCCTCTCCCTTTGCCTTCGGATTCAAATATACATTTTCAAACATAAACTTTCGAAGCTCCTTCATTGCCCGTTCTGTTTCCTGCGACATTCGAATAACAGGCTGATCCATACTGTTTGTAATCACATCATGCACAAGTGTATTGAGCCGTTCTTTACAGGAACTGCCAAGTGCCTCCCTTAAATCTGCCGGAATATCATCCTCTGTCAGAATGCCTCCTCGGATCGCATCATCCATATCATGATTAATATATGCCAGTTTATCAGAGATGCGTACAACCTGCCCCTCCAAAGTATGAGGATGACCGGACGTTTGGTGATTCAAGATCCCATCACGCACCTCCCATGTCAGATTCAGTCCTTTTCCATCTTTTTCGATTCGGTCCACTACACGAAGACTCTGCTTTTGATGTGCAAAATGATAAACATTATTCAGCGCTCTTTCTCCTGCATGCCCGAAAGGAGTGTGACCCAGATCGTGCCCCAGGGCAATCGCTTCTGCCAGATCTTCATTTAGCCGCAGCGCTTTCGCAATCGTACGCGCATTCTGCGAAACTTCCAATGTATGCGTAAGCCGTGTTCTGTAATGATCTCCTTTTGGCAGAAGAAACACCTGTGTTTTCTGCTTCAGTCTGCGAAACGCCTTACAGTGCAAGATCCGGTCGCGATCTCTTTGAAACGCCGGCCGGATATCGCACGGCTCTTCTTTTCTCTTCCGTCCTTCTGAATCTTTACTCAATGTCGCATAAGGGCTTAAATACTCAATTTCCCGAAGTTCAAGCTGCTCTCTGATGGTCATAATATCACCTTTCCTTTAACCGCTTTTCGATTGCATCTGTTACTGTCTCAAGTACTTTAATCCGTGCATAATACTTGTCATTTCCTTCCACGATCATCCATGGCGCGTAAGAGGTGGATGTTCTCATCAGCATCTCATCAACCGCCTGCTCATACAAATCCCATTTTTCGCGATTTCTCATGTCTTCTTCCGTGATCTTCCATTGCTTTTCCGGGTTTTCCATCCGTTCCCGAAATCTGCGCTCCTGCTCTTCTTTGTCAATATGCATCCAAAATTTCACAATGACCGCTCCAGAATCCACCAGATCTTTTTCCATCTGATTTATCTCTTTGTATGCCCGCTTCCATTCTTCCTCCGTACAGAATCCTTCGATTCGCTCTACCATCACCCGACCATACCATGTTCTGTCAAAAATCGCTACATGACCGTCTTTTGGCATTGCCCTCCAAAATCTCCACAAATAATGGTGCGCTTTCTCAACTTCATTTGGAGAAGCTGTCGGATTTACGACATATCCTCTGGGATCCATTTTTTCTGTCAGCCGTTTGATTGCTCCCCCTTTTCCGGCAGCATCCCATCCTTCAAATCCGATTACAACCGGGATTCTCTTTCGATATAATTCCCCGTGAAGCCGCTCCGCTTTCTTCTGCAATTTATCAAGCTTCTTTTTATACTCTTCTCTTGTACAGCGACAAGAAAGATCCACTTTCGACAAAATTGATACTTCCGAAAATTTTTCATCTGCACACTGCGCCGCCTGTACCTCTTTTTCCTCCTGCTGTTCTGACAAATGCTTTTTCTGTGATAAATCAAAACCTTCTTTCTGCTTTTGTATCTGCTCCTTCATTGAACGTATCACTGCCGCATAGATCTTCGCTGTCGCAAACCGTCTGTCAGTTGCCTCTATAATCGTCCATGGCGCATACTCCGTATCTGTGCTGAATAACATTTCCTCCGCCATGGATGCATACTCATCATACCGGATATTTCTTTCCCGATCTCCCTGTGTAACTCTCCACTGAGTCTCTTTCTTTTTCTCTAATTTTTTAAACCGTTTTTTCTGTTCACTCTGATCAATATCAAGAAACAGCTTTATCATCAACGTTCCGCCTTCACAAAGCTGCTGCTCAAAAGCATTGATCGATGAAAAATAATCTTTTAGTTTTCTCTCATGTGTTCGCTTCTCAAATCGGTCAACCCAAACTTTTCGATACCAGCTTCCGTCAAAAATCGCAATCCGCCCTTTCTCAGGAGTTTTAATCCAAAATCTCCACAAAAACGGATGCATCCGTTCCTCTTCTGTCTCTTCTTTAATTGTATACACTTCAAATCCCCGCGGATCCATACTGTGAATCATTTTCCCGATCTGAAGTCCTTTTCCAGAAGCTCCAAATCCTTCAAATACAACTATAACAGGAATATCCAAATCTTTACACTCTCTTTGAAGCCTTCCCAATTCTGCTTCCAATTTCGGAAGACTTTCACGATACTCCTGCTTTGACATTGTTTTATTCAAATCTATCTTTTCTAACATTACTGATCCTCCTTGTGTTTATTCAGATATTATTAACTGTTTCATATAAATTATCGTAATTATATCATATAATTTAACAAAACAAACTTATTATATAAGAAAAAAAGAAAAACCCATCTTAGATTTTCCTTTTTTCCTCATAAAACTTTTTATTTTCTGCTTTTTCCAACTGTGAAGCCAAAAAACTGATCACTTTTTGGTTCATTCTGTTCAATCTGCAGAAGGTATGGAAAAATTCAAAATGTTTCCATAACATCTGCTCCATTTCCATGCGGTATTCTTGTACCGTCCTTACATCCGACAATTTTAATATGTAATCTGCTGATACATGAAAATACTTCGACAAATGAATCAATATATCTGATGGAAGAGCATTTTCCCCGTTTTCAATACGGCTGATCGTCTGTTGTGAAACATTCATCTTCTCGGCAAGATCCTCTTGTCTCAAGCCATATTCATGCCGCAATTCTTTTACTCTATTCTCCAAAATTTGTTTCCATCCCCTTACCGTTTTTCTCCATTGTATCGAATCCTTTTTATCGTGCTATCCGAATAATGGATATTCTCATACTCGTATTTTGGATATCCTGTTTCTCAATTCAAAAAGCATGATATTATAAATTTATAATATGTGTTTTTCAGAACAGAATTTATTGATCTACAATGGAAAAAACAGAAAATACGGTTGCAGAAAATATCCGCAGACTCCGTTTAAAAAATCAATTAAAACAGGCAGATCTCGCGAAAAAACTCAATATCAGCAGACAGTCGCTCTCTGCATATGAACGCGGAATTACTCTGCCTGATATTTATCTGCTTATTGAAATCGCAGAACTTTTTAAAATTTCTTTAGATGAGCTTGCCGGAAGAAATACCGGCAAATGAAACAATTCGAAGCTTTTTAACCGATTATTCAAATCGAAGATTTTCTATTTCTCTCATGTCTTCTTATACTCTTCTTACTTCTGCATTCACATAATTATCTTGTTCTCTCTCAAATAACAGCGGACCTCCGGATTCACAGCATACAATTATATCTCGCGTTTTACGGCTCGTCCAGATTACGGATAAAACAAAAAGAGGATGTTGCGTACATATTAGAAGAATCAGTCGTAACCTATACGCAGTCTATAATAGATGCATCGGTAAAGGAAAATGCAGATTTCCACTCATAAGCAGGATTAAAACCAAAACTCAGAAAAACTTCAACGAGGAAAATGCCACAAACGGTTCAGCAAGCTTACCTGGGTATACGATAACGAAGCCGTATCAGACACCGGAAATGCTGTATTCAGGAAGCACAAGCACTGTAGGTGTATCGTAGAGTATGACGCTGGAGACGGAAAAGTAACAAACGTACACACAAAGAAAACGACAGACAAGGATGATATAGAAAGGAGAAATGAAAATGCAAACAAGGCAAAGAAAGAGACTGCGAGAAGCAAAGAGTATTACATAGAAAAAGCAAAAGAAATTTCCAGCAACAACTTAGATGGAATGAGCTTAAATGAACTGAGAAAAGCGGCGACAGAAGTAGGAATAGAGTATTATAAACAAGGTCTTTCGGGTGTGGATTTTCGAGGAAGAGACCCAGAAACTGTTGTAAGAAAACTGGTAGAGCAAGGGAACAGAACGTCACTGAAAAAGGATATTGTTTCTATGCGGAATAAGTTGAGAGATTCCAAAAAGAATGATACAATAAAACCAGATAAGATCATAAAGGGACATAAAGGAGCACCGAAGAAAGCAGAAGCAGGAATGGTGATAGATCATATTGGAAAAGATGAAAAAGTGGATGCGAGGACTTTTTATGGAGGATCAAACTTAAAAACTAAAGACATTCACACAACTGCTCATGGAAATCCAAGACAGCACCCTTACGGAAAACATGGGGAACATGTACATGATTATACATGGGGAGATGATGAAAGGTTGAAAAATAAGACAACTCGCGAATTAAGCGAAGAGGAAAGAAAGGAGAACAGAGATATATTATGAGCAAAGATGAATTAAGGCGAATTTTATCTGAGTGTTGCAATGATATTTCTTTCACCTATAGAGGAGTGACGTCAGGAGTGACGGTTGAAGTCAGAGATTACATTCCAACGTATCAAGCGTGGCATGGTGATGATACGAAAGAATATGGTAATATAGACGAAGTTATGAATGATAAATTCTATAGCGGAAAGTCATTAAATGATTTAGTAAAAGAAGCGAAAATTGATGTAATATAATACCATCTGCCGAACTGACAGGTGGTATTTTTATCCATTTTAAAGAAAGAAGAAGGGTGATCTTATGGCAAAGGACGATTATTTTGTAATTGTACACAAGATACTATCGTACTTGTATGTAAAATTGAAATCGGGAGAAGATGTAAACCCGAACATGATTACTCACGACAGTCAACTACTGCAGATCAACCGGAAGGGATTGCGTATGTGTGCAATAACTCTTTGATAGAAAAAGTGAAAGAATTTTTTTAATACCTACTATGACTATCTGTGGGATGAAATCCTAGAGTGCTTGGATTCTTCTTAGAATAAGCAGAAAAATCCAAAAATTTGTAAAATGTGTTTTAAAGCTATGTTAAAGTACGGCTTTTTTAATCCTCTTCTTTTTCTACAGAAATCAAACAGCTGTATAGCAAAAAACAGCAAAAAAAGCTGCCGCTTCACGATTTATCAATCGTTAAAACGACAGTCCATTTACTTCTTTAATGCGGAAGATGGGACTTGAACCCACACAAGCGCAATGCTTACAAGATCCTTAGTCTTGCTCGTCTGCCAGTTCCGACACTTCCGCATTCCATATAGGATATATGATCTTTTTGCTGACCACAAATGATATGATACCATTATTCAGACAAAAAGTCAACACTTTTTTATAACTTTCTGCCAGTTTTTCAGCAGTTTTTATCTCCGTTTTATCACTTCTTTGATTTTTCACTTTTTTCAAAAAATAAATTCAGATAATCACCATAAGTGCCAAAAGGCACATTCCGGGATTGCAAGCAGTCACCATTTAAATAAAAAAAGAAAATCTTCGATAAAAGATTTTCTGCTCTTTCTCTAATGCGGAAGATGGGACTTGAACCCACACAAGCGCAATGCTTACAAGATCCTTAGTCTTGCTCGTCTGCCAGTTCCGACACTTCCGCATTCCATATAGGATTCATGGTCATTTTGCTGACCACGAGTGATATAATACCACTATAGGAGAAAAAAGTCAACACTTTTTTTCACTTCCTGATTCGTTTCGCTGAAAAGTATGGTGTCTCTAAAGCTGCAATAAAATACAAGACGAATCGTCAGTATATTTATCGTTGGAAACGCCACTATAATGGCACTGTTACATTTGATAACAGCATAAGATAAAACACGATAAGACAAGAGCTATCAAGCGTTTTCCTTTTCTCTCATTTTTTGAACTTCTTTCACGGTTTGTTTTCGTGCCGAAATCCGATACAATTTTTCCACTAAAAGTGCATTATCATTCAGCCTTTTACGCCTCTCTCACTTTACCTTTTTTGCACAAATCGCATAATCACCGAAGGTTCCAAAGGGCACATTCCGGGATTGCAAGCAGTTGCCAAGGTCTCAGGCAGACCCGGACTTTGGCGCGTCGCCATACAAAAAAATCAACCTGAACATTATCGTCCAGATTGATTTTTATATCCGTCATCCTTTTTCTCTATCTCCGTTTTTTATCTGTTATCGCTTTTATAAATTCTCCGGGACTTTCGGCAGATTTGCAAAAGATGCCTGAAGCTCTTCATCTGTCGGAACGTAATCACTCATCTTTCCGTCATGGAATTTTTCATATGCAAACATATCAAAATATCCTGTTCCTGTAAGTCCAAAAAGAATCGTCTTTTCTTCCCCTGTCTCTTTACACTTCATCGCTTCATCGATCGCCGCTTTAATAGCATGACTGCTTTCCGGCGCCGGAAGGATTCCCTCTACTCTTGCAAACTGCTCTGCTGCTTCAAATACCGCTGTTTGCTCCACGGAACGAGCTTCCATATAGCCATCTTCATAAAGCTGCGATAAAACAGAACTCATACCGTGATATCTCAATCCTCCGGCATGATTTGCAGACGGGATGAATCCACTGCCTAATGTATACATTTTTGAAAGCGGGCAAACCATACCCGTGTCACAATAATCATATGCGTAAACGCCTCTTGTTAAACTTGGACACGAAGCTGGTTCTACTGCTATAAAGCGATAATCTGCTTCTCCTCTTAATTTTTCTCCCATAAACGGCGAGATTAAACCGCCTAAGTTCGATCCACCTCCGGCGCATCCGATAATAATATCAGGTTTAATTCCATATTTATCCATGGCAATCTTTGTTTCCACGCCGATTACAGATTGATGCAAAAGAACCTGATTCAATACGCTTCCAAGTACATATCTGTATCCCGGTGTATGTGTTGCCACTTCCACTGCCTCGGAGATCGCGCATCCCAAGCTTCCTGTTGTTCCCGGATGCTCTGCCAGGATTTTTCTTCCGACTTCTGTTGTTTCTGACGGGGACGGAGTAACACTTGCCCCATAAGTACGCATTACTTCTCTTCGGAACGGTTTCTGCTCATAGGAACATTTCACCATATACACCTGACAATCCAAATCAAGATAAGAACATGCCATCGACAGCGCTGTTCCCCACTGTCCTGCTCCAGTCTCCGTTGTCACACCTTTTAACCCCTGATCTTTTGCATAATATGCCTGTGCGATCGCCGAATTAAGCTTATGACTTCCGCTTGTATTATTACCTTCAAATTTATAATAAATTTTTGCAGGAGTCTGCAATTTTTCCTCAAGACAGTACGCACGGACAAGTGGCGCCGGACGGTACATTTTATAAAAATCACGAATTTTTTCCGGAATTTCTATATATCGATTCTCGTTATCTAATTCCTGTTTAACAAGCTCTTCGCAAAATACAACGCCTAGTTCTTCCTCTGTCATCGGCTGAAACGTTTCCGGATTTAAAAGCGGAGCCGGTTTATTTTTCATATCTGCACGGACATTGTACCATGTTTTCGGCATCTCACTTTCTTCCAAATAAATTTTATAAGGGATTTTCTTATCGCTCATTGTCATTTCTCCTTCCTTTCACACGACTTTGATTTTCTGTGGAATTATAAGTTCTGCGGTATCACGATCTATCTGCCGCGAACCTTGATACCTTTTGCATTTTGCCTATTGATAATTTATATTTTCTGATAATACAAAAAGCTCTTATCCCACACAATGATACTATTGCAGGGACAAGAGCTGTCATTCCTAATAATATGATAAAACTCCTGCGGTGCCACCCGGCTTGATGTATAAATACATCCACTCATGCATACTAACATATGCCCGATTTTGTAACGGAGTGTTCTCTCCGGCTCACCTACTTTATATATAATGTTCAGATTGCCCTCAAAAGCCCATTCATCCCAAGTCAACATACCGCATTCCACCATCTGCGGCTCTCTGGAAAGCTGATTATTGAAATTACTTGCTCTTCCTCATCGGTTTATAGTGACTTTACCACGTTAAAATGTAAATGTCAACATCTTTTTGATTTTATATCAAAAAATTAGTTGGATCCAACAAAAAAACTCCCGATCACAAAGAGTCGGGAGTCTATGTTCTTTCTGCGTGTTTTAAATTATGCGAGTTTTTCTTTTGCAAGAGCTGCAAGTGTTGCAAAACCTTCTTTGTCATTTACTGCAAGCTCAGCAAGCATTTTTCTGTTGATATCAACATTTGCCAGTTTTAATCCGTGCATAAATTTGCTGTAAGACAGGTCGTTCATTCTTGCTGCTGCATTAATACGAGCAATCCAAAGCTGTCTCATCTGACGTTTGCGCTGCTTTCTTCCTGCATATGCGGATGTAAGTGCTCTCATTACAGACTGTTTTGCAACTCTGTACTGTTTGGAACGAGCTCCTCTGTATCCTTTTGCCAATTTCAATGTTCTGTTATGTTTCTTCCTAGCGTTCATTCCGCCTTTGATTCTTGCCATTTCTTAATCCTCCTTAAATAAGACCATGTATTCTGTAATCACTCTGCCGTCCGGCTGACTTTTCACCGGCATAATCAGATCTTTTTTACAGATATGGTAATACCTTCTTCATGTTCTTTACGTTTGTTGCATCTGTAATTGTCGACTGTCTGAGGTTTCTTTTTCTCTTTGTCGACTTCTTTGTTAAGATATGGCTCTTGTAAGCTTTATTTCTTTTCAGTTTCCCTGTACCTGTCTTTTTGAAGCGCTTTGCTGCTGCTCTGTTTGTTTTGATTTTTGGCATGATAATTTCCTCCTTTATTGTGCTGCCACTCCGGCTTTCATCCCGGGCATATCGGTTCTTAACGTTTTTCAGCTAAAACCATGCTCATAGCTCTTCCTTCCATTTTCGCCGGTTTCTCAACTACTGCAACGTCTGCAAGTGTCTCGGCAAAATCATCAAGGATATGTTTGCTCTGCTGAACGTGAGCCATCTCTCTTCCTCTGAAACGAAGCGTCACTTTCACTTTATTGCCTTTAGAAATAAATTTCTTTGCATTATTTATCTTCGTATTCAAGTCATTCGTATCAATGTTCGGTGAGAGACGTACTTCTTTGACCTCAACCGTCTTCTGCTTCTTTTTCGCCTCTTTTTCTTTCCTAGCCTGCTCATATTTATACTTTCCGTAATCAATAATCTTGCAGACCGGCGGTTTAGCCGCAGGTGCGATCTTCACGAGATCAAGTTCCGCTTCCTGAGCGATTTTCATAGCCTCACGGGCTGACATGATACCTAACTGTTCCCCATCCTCGCCGATCAGACGAATCTCTCTGTCTCTGATCTGCTCGTTAATCATTAAATCGCTAATTGTCGTATACCTCCGTCAAATGAATTCCTTCAGGTTTCCTATGCGAAACACAAAAAAACGAGTGAATATCATATCCACCCGACAATCAGTAAAACCATTTCGGAAAATCCGAAAGGAAGTTCTTCGTTATCAGACCATAGTCACCCATTCGTGCTATGGTGAGAGTGGATACTCTACTTTGTTTTTTGCTTCACGCAGAAAATACTCTATCATACATACTTTTGTTTGTCAATCTTTTTTATACAAAACCTATATTTTCCACGTAAATTTTCTGCTCTGACAAATTGATTATACACTACTTTGCGCTGCTTTCAAGAAGAAACAGCAACAAACTTATTCCAAATATTCCAAACTTATCATAAAACTTCTCTTTTCTTGTTTTCTCTTTCTTTAAATCATGATATGATAATAAAATCATCGTATTGTTTCCAAACGATACGGCTAATTTTTCTGTATATGAAAAGATAAATTTTTCTTTCATCATGCAGAATAAGAAAAGGAAAGAGAGTTTACATTATGAAATCGAAACAAATCACAACTGAAGACAAATTCAACAACAAATGGGGATTTGTCATTTCCTGTATCGGAAGTTCTGTCGGAATGGCAAATATTTGGCTTTTCCCGTACCGTGCAGGAGAATTCGGCGGAGCCGCATTTCTTATCCCCTACATCATCTTTGTCGTCCTCATCGGTTTTACCGGAGTGATCGGTGAAATGGCTTTCGGACGCGCAATGCAGTCCGGTCCGCTCGGTGCATTTAAGAAAGCATATGAAATGAAAGGATCAAAACTGGGTACTTTTATCGGTTTGATCCCTGTCATCGGCTCACTCGGAATTGCGATCGGATACAGCGTTATTATCGGATGGATCTTAAAATTTCTCATGGATTCAATTACCGGAGAAATTGTCAGCAAAGAAGACCCGGCCATCGTATTCAGCGAACTTTCACGCGACTTCGGCAGCATTCCATGGCATCTTTTGGGACTGTTTCTCGTTCTGCTTTGCATGTCATTCGGAGTTGCCCGCGGTATTGAGAAAGTAAACCGTATTATGATGCCCGCCTTTTTTGTACTTTTTCTATTTCTCGCAGTCCGCGTTGCTTTCCTCGATGGATCTGCGCCCGGATATTCCTATTTATTTAAACCGGACTGGTCAGAAATGGCAAATCCCCGTACATGGGTATATGCTATGGGGCAGGCATTTTTCTCCCTTTCCCTCGCCGGAAGCGGAACCGTTGTCTACGGAAGCTATTTAAAATCAGATGTCGATATCGTCAGCAGTGCAAAATACGTTTCATTCTTTGACACTTTAGCTGCATTACTGGCAGGACTTGTCATCATTCCGGCTGTATTTTCTTTCGGCATGGAACCAAACTCTGGTCCGGGACTTCTGTTTATCACAATCCCGGGTGTTATACGCGCCATCCCATTTGGAAGAATCTTTGCAATCATCTTTTTCCTTGCGGTGCTTTTTGCCGGAATCACCTCTTTAATGAACCTTTTGGAAAGTCCGGTTGAAGCGCTTCAGAAACGGCTTGGATGGTCCCGCAGATTATCAATCGCTTTTGTCGGTATCGTCACTGCTGCCGTAGGAATCTTTGTGGAAGGCGGACTGTTAAGCGCTTGGATGGACAGCATATCAATCTATGTAATCCCACTCGGCGCACTGCTTGCCGGAATTACAATGTTTTGGGTATGCGGAGACAAATTTGCCAGAAATGCTGCTCAGCTTGGCCGCGTCCACACGATTGGAAAATGGTTCAAACCAATGACCAAATATGTATTTTGCGGAGTTGCCGTACTCGTATACATCCTTGGAATTTTCTTCGGCGGTATCGGCTGATCCCAAAATTTGTCACAATTATTTCAAACACAGTAAAAATGCATCCTCCGGAAATTTTCCGAAAGATGCATTTTTATTATTTTTATTTCACAATGATTATCTTGAAACTTTCTTAATGCAAGTTACCGCCATCGCCCCAGGTCCGATATGACAGGAAACACTCAAAGACAACGGAGCTTCCAAAAACTCATATCCCGGGAAACGTTCCATGATCTCTTGTTTCCACTCCATCGCTTCTTCTTTTGAGCATGTATATGCCATACCAAGTATAATCTGGTCTTTTACATCTGCAAACCGTTCGTTCAAATCTTTTTCAATCGCATTCAACATCGTCTTCTTCGCAGCCTTCCAGCCTCTTACTTTCGCAAATGCATCTAATTTTTCCCCTTGAATCTGAAGAACCGGCTTCAAGTTCAAAACCGTTCCGATCGCTGCTGCTGCCGGAGTAATTCTTCCTCCCTTTTTCAAGTATTTTAATGTATCCACCGTAATATAAATACTTGCCTGTAATTTTTCTTCCTCAAGAATCTCTTTGATCTCTTTTGCGTTCAATCCTTTTTCACGCAAATACATCGCATCATATACCGATTGTTCCTGTGTAACTGAAATCCTCTGATTATCTACTACCTGAACTCTCCCCTTATATTCCCGCGCAATCGACATTGCCGTCTCACAAGTACTGCTAAGTCCGCTGGACATCGGAATACACACAATCTCATCGTATTCTTTCAAAATGCTTTCCCATAATTCCATCACATTCCCCGGAGAAGGCTGAGAAGTGGAAATATCCGAATCCGCTCCGAGCTTTTCATAAAACTGTTCCTGCGTCAGAGTAATATCTTCAAAATACAATTCCCCATCGATAAAAAATGGCATCGGAAGCACGTAGATTCCTAACTCTTTTGCCCTCTCCTGTGTAATACCGCTATTACTGTCTGTTACGACCGCAATCTTACTCATATCATTCTCCCTTTATTACTACCTGTTTTTCAAAACTCTTTGTTTCCTGTTTTTATTTTCTTAGTTTTTAAAACTGTGGATCGGCGCCGGAATTCTTCCTTTTCTGCTCACAAAAGCTTCACATCCAAATTCATTGACAGGCATAATCGGAGCATATCCAAGCAAACCTCCGAATTCAGCAGTATCTCCTACATCTTTTCCAATAACCGGGATCAGACGAACTGCCGTTGTTTTCTGATTTACCATACCAATCGCCATCTCATCTGCTATAATTCCTGAAAGTGTAGCCGCACTTGTCTTTCCAGGAATAGCAATCATATCAAGTCCTACGGAGCAGACACATGTCATGGCTTCTAATTTTTCCAATGTAAGGGAACCTGCATGAACAGCATCGATCATCCCCTGATCTTCACTGACCGGAATAAATGCGCCGCTCAAACCTCCCACATAGGAAGATGCCATCACTCCGCCTTTTTTCACTTGATCGTTAAGCATCGCAAGCGCAGCCGTTGTCCCCGGCGCCCCAACTCTCTCAAGTCCAATCTCTTCGAGAATCTCTGCAACACTGTCGCCGATTGCCGGAGTCGGCGCAAGAGAAAGATCAACAATACCAAACGGGATTCCCAATCTCTGAGATGCCTCTCCTGCGACAAGCTGTCCGACACGAGTCACCTTAAACGCCGTCTTTTTAATCGTCTCGCACAACTCTTCAAATCCTTTTCCACGCACCTTCTCCAATGCTTTTTTCACAACTCCCGGGCCGCTGACACCGACATTGATCACCGCATCTGCTTCTGTAACACCAAGAAAAGCTCCTGCCATAAATGGATTATCATCCGGCGCATTACAGAAAATGACGAGTTTTGCACAGCCAAGAGAATCTCTTTCTTTCGTTTCCTCCGCTGTCGCTTTTACAATCTCACCGCACAGACGCACTGCATCCATGTTGATTCCTGTCTTTGTAGAACCTACGTTTACAGAACTGCAGATTCTCTCCGTCTGTGCAAGCGCCTGCGGAATCGAACGGATCAGATTCTCATCACTTTTTGTCATTCCTTTTGATACAAGTGCAGAATATCCGCCGATAAAATTCACCCCGACTGTATCTGCCGCCCGATCGAGCGTCTTTGCGATCGTCACAAAATCTTCCGGCGTCTTACATGCCGCGCCGCCGATCAGAGCAATCGGAGTAACAGAAATCCTCTTATTAACGATCGGTATTCCAAATTCTTTTTCTATATCGCGTCCCACGGAAACAAGATCTTTTGCCGTATTTGTAATTTTATCATATATCTTTTGATTAAGCTGTCCCAAATCCGAATCAATACAGTCAAGAAGACTGATCCCGAGCGTGATCGTTCTTACATCCAGATTTTCATGCTCGATCATTTCATTTGTTTCGGAAACTTCATACATATTGATCATATCGTTTATCCTCTCTGTCTGCGTCATCTTATGAATTCTTATAATCTATGCATCTTTTCAAAGATATCTTCTCTCTGACACCGGATACTCACACCGATCTCTTCTCCGAGTTTTTCCATCTCATCGCACATCTGTGTAAAATCTTTCGGCAGATTTGTCACATCGACAATTACCATCATGTTGAAGTAACCCTGAATAATCGTCTGTGAAATATCTAAAATATTAATCTCATTCTCCGCAAGATATGTACATACTTTTGCAACAATTCCTACTGTATCTTTTCCCAATACTGTAACAATACACTTCTTCATTTTATTTTCCTCCTTAATCAGACCGTAATGATATCCGAAACGGTATCTCTGTTCGCCACAAACATATCCAAATCTTCGCCTTTGTACTCGTTATCCGCCAGCGTGACTTCTAATTTGACCGTCTCATATGCAAGCTTTGCGTAATTATTTTCTTTGCTCAGATGCCCGAGCACGATATGTTTCAGATTATCATGTAGTATATCACAAAGCAGACGCCCTGACAATTCATTTGATAAATGTCCCCTGTCACCAAGAATTCTCTGTTTCAAATAATACGGATATCCCCCGACTTCCAACATATGAATATCATGATTTGCCTCAAGGAGAACTGCATCAAGATTTTTCAGACGCTCAACTGTATAACTATCATATTTCCCGAGATCCGTAGCGACCGCAACCGATTTTCCCCCTTGCTCCAACCGATACCCTGACGGCTCATTCGCATCGTGCGAAATTGCAAACGGTTTCACTGTTACATCTCCTAGTTCAAAGGGCTCATCTGCATGGATTTCCCGATAAAGTCCTTCCGGCATCTTTCCCAAACCGGAATAACTCTTAATCCCCATGATCGTTCCCGGCGTAGCATAAATCGGAATTTCATATTTCCTGCTGAATACCCCTAATCCTTGGATATGATCCGAATGTTCATGGGTGATCAGTATTCCATCTAAGTCTTCTCCTTTTAACTCCAGCGCCTTCAGTCCCTCTTCTATTCTTTTCTTGCTGATTCCCGTATCTACAAGCAAATGCGTGTTATTGCTTCCGACATAGATACAGTTGCCGCTGCTCCCACTGGCAATGCTGCACATTCTCATAATTGTATTTTCTCTCCTATTTGTCTTTTTGTCTCTTCAAAATCCCCGCTATTGTCAATTCTATCCGTGCAGATTTCACGAAGTTTTTCTTCTGAAGGCTGAGAAGCAATCATTCGTGTGATCTTCTCCTGCGTATACCCCCTCGACTGTTCCAGCCTGCTTCTTCGGACATTTTCTTCCGCATATATATACCAAATCTCATCGCATAATTCATGTCCTATTTCCACGAGAAGAGCAGATTCCAAAACATACAGTTTCTTTCCTTCTCTCCGTTTTTTTCTGATGTCTTCTGCTGTATACTCCAGCACTGCCGGATGAACGATCTCATTTAGGATTTCCAGTTTTTTACTGTCGGAAAATACGATTTCTCCCAGTTTTTTGCGATCCAATTCCCCATCGTTTCCGATCACCGAATCTCCGAACTGATCTACGATTTTCTGAAAACATGCTTCTCCACTTTTTTCAAGCTGTTTTGCCACCTCATCCATCTGGCAAACGCAGGCGTCGTATTGAGCTTCCATGTAATTCAAAACTTCACTTTTTCCCGAACCCACGCCGCCGGTAATTCCTAAAATCTTCATATTTTCCATACTTTGTCTCCTGTTCCGTCAAATATCGTCATTTCGCCTCATACCAATTCTTTCCGGTATGCATATCTGCAATCAACGGAACTGACAGTTTTACGGCATTTTCCATCTTATCTTTTAAAATTTCTTTCACTTCATCTATTTCTGAACAATCTGCCTCAATCAGCAATTCATCATGTACCTGAAGGATCATACGCGACTTCATATTTCTTTTCTTAAGTTCTCTGTGAACATCAATCATTGCGATTTTCATAATATCCGCCGCCGTTCCTTGTATCGGAGCGTTCATCGCAACCCGCTCTCCAAAATTCCTCTGCATGAAATTACTTGATTTCAATTCCGGTACGGGTCTTCTTCTGCCAAACAATGTAACCGCATAGCCTTTTTCTTTAGCGTTTGCTACTGAATCGTCAAGAAACGTTTTCACTCCCGGATACGTCTCAAAATAATGATCGATATATTCCGCAGCCTCTTTCCTTGTAATACTAAGATCCATACTTAATCCAAAAGAACTGATGCCATATACGATTCCAAAATTGACAGCTTTTGCATTTCTTCTTTGCAAATCTGTCACTTCCTCAAAAGGCGTATGAAATACTTGAGACGCTGTCATCCGATGAATATCTGTCGCTTCCTTATACGCCTTGATCAACTGTTCATCCCCTGAACAATGCGCCAAAATTCGAAGCTCAATCTGTGAATAATCTGCGTCAACAAACACACATCCTTCCTTTGGCACAAACACTTTTCGAATCATCCTTCCAAGCTCCATGCGAACCGGAATATTCTGCAGATTCGGTTCCGTGCTGCTCAGCCTTCCGGTAGCAGTCACCGTTTGATTAAACTTCCCATGAATCCTTCCATCTGTTCCAATGAATACCGCCAATCCATCCGCATAGGTCGATTTTAATTTAGTTAATTGACGATATTCCAGTATCTGACTGACGATCGGGTGATCTTCAGCTAATTTTTCTAACACATCTGCTGCCGTCGAATATCCGGTCTTTGTCTTCTTTGCATGAGGCATATTTAATTTTTCAAATAAAATGACTCCCAGTTGTTTCGGAGAGTTAATATTAAACTCTTCCCCTGCCAGCTCATAGATCTGACGTTCCAGCTTAACGATCTGTTCCCCTAATTGATCTCCGTATGCTTTCAAAGCTTTTGCTTCCACTTTCACGCCTGCTGCTTCCATGTCGTATAAAGTAAATACAAGCGGCATTTCAATTTCATAGAAAAGACGATCCATCTGTGCTTCTTTTAATTTTTTATCAAGTATTTCTACAGAAGCAAACGCTGTATAAGCTTCATAACAGCATTTTTTCTCCAGATCATCCTGCTCTCCGACAGAAAGGCCGAGGTACTCTTGCGCCACATCTTCATAAGTATAATCACTCTTTAACGGATTCAGCAAATAAGCTGCAACAATCACATCAAATGCAATATTCTGCGGAATATTATTTATATACGGAAGAACTTCCTTCAAACCACACACAGAAAACCGTTTTCCTTTTTGCGCCAATTCTGACAGTTTTTCGAACAGGAATCCCATATCCGCACACATGTCGCAAGGAATCGTCACGATCTGTTCCTCACTCCATGCAACAGAAATTCTTCCAAATCCTGATGGATGTGCAAAAAGCGGAAGCACATTGCCTTCCTCCTTCGACAACGCAATTCCAACGCAGTCCGCCTTCGCCGCCATCGCAAATACACGCTCAATCTCTTCTTTTTCTGTCACTTCACGAAAGTGCTTTTCAACTGCATTTTCTTTTGTTTCCAAAGAAAATCGTCCGAGCATATTTTTAAAACGAAGCCGTTCGAAAATCTCATATGCTTCTTCTGTGTAAGGATTTTCATAATGAGCTTTTTCAATATCAAATTCAAATTCTGCATGCGTTTCAATCGTTGCAAGTACCTTGCTCAATTTTGCCTGCTCCCAAAACTCCTGAATATTCTTACTTGCGCGAGGAGGTTTCAACTCCGATGCATGGGCGTATGCATTTTCAATCGTCTGATATTCCACTATGATCTTTGTCGCTGTTTTTTCTCCGATTCCAGGGACTCCCGGAATATTATCTGCAGTATCTCCCATCAGCGCTTTCACATCGATAAATTCTGACGGTGTTACCCCATATTTTTCCACTACGTCTGACGCATAGTAATTTTCAATCTCGGTTTTCCCCTGTTTTGTCTTCGGAATCCGAATCTTCACATGTTCTGTTGCAAGCTGTAGTGTATCTCTGTCTCCTGATATGATCGAAACATCCATACCTTTCTCTTCGCAAATTCTTGAAAGTGTCCCGAGAAGATCATCCGCTTCAAGCCCTGCTTTCTCTACCGTAGAAATGTGCATCGCCTCAAGAACTTCTTTGATAACAGGGACTTGTTGACGAAGTTCCTCTGCCATCGGTTTTCTTGTCCCCTTATATTCTGAAAACATCTCATGCCGGAATGTCGGAGCATGAACATCAAATGTAACAGTTAAATACTCCGGTTTCTCTTCATCTAATATTTTAAACATAATATTCAAAAATCCGTACACAGCATTTGTATGCAGCCCTTCAGGAGTTGTCAGATCAGGCACTCCATAAAACGCACGATTTAGAATACTATGTCCGTCTATTAATACAATTTTCTCTCGCATGGCAACAATTACCTCCATTTCGCAATCATACTCAAGTATACACTAAAAACCCTCTTTTTAAAAGGTCGATTTTATGCTATGGTTATCCTATAATCATACAAAGGAAAGGAAACTTATACATGGACAGCATAATTTTTGATGTAGACGGTACATTGTGGGATTCTACAGATTCCGTCGCAGCCGCATGGAATTCAGCGATCAAAACTCATTCTTCTCTTGATCTGATACTGAACAGACAGATCTTAGGCGGTGTCTTCGGAAAAACAATGACTGAAATCGGAGACATTCTCTTCCCTTCACTTTCCAAGAAAGAAAAGGAGAAACTCCTCTTTGCCTGTTTTGAATATGAAAATAACTATTTAGAAAACCATCCCGGCATCATTTATGACGGCGTTGCCGATACAATACAAAAACTGGCAGAAAAATATCCCCTCTTTATTGTCAGCAACTGCCAGTGTGGTTATATTGAAACAACGATGAAGGCAATCGGTATCACCTCCTTTATAAAGGATCATCTCTGTTTCGGAGAGACAAATGTTCCAAAAGGACGGACTCTCCGCATGCTGATTGAACGAAACCATTTAACTTCTCCGGTTTATGTCGGAGATACACAAGGGGATGCGGATGCCTGCCGCGATGCAGACATTCCTTTCATTTTTGCCGAATACGGTTTCGGAAATGTCCCCGATGCCAAAAGGACGATTCAAAAATTTTCCGATCTTTTGGATCTCCAATAAAAATTCAGAACACATTCAAGAAAAGCGAAAAGCGGCATATCACCACTTTTCGCTTTTCTCTTACATCTTCTATTTATTTATAAGAACTTCTTTTCTTTCCTGCTGCAGCAGCCGTTCCGAAGATAAGTGATAATCCCAAGAGGGAGAACCAAATAACGATCTGATCCGTATCTCCTGTTTTCGGCGCCGAAACAGGAGTCTGATTTTCTGAAGATTCTCCTCCTGAACTCAACGTACTTTGCGTTTTCTCTGATTCTGCAGACAAATCCTGTGTCTTAGTACCCTCTGTATCCGGTGCATTTGATGTATTTGTTTCATCTGTTTCCGGCGTTACCGTTCCGTTTGCCTCGGGCTCGCTTGGCACGTCCAGTATATCCGGTGTCTGTGTTCCGTCTGTCTCTGGCTCACTCGGTGCATTCGGTATAGTTGGCGTCTGTGTTCCGTCCGTCTCCGGTTCGCTCGGTACGTTCGGTATAGTTGGCGTCTGCGTTCCGTCTGTCTCTGGCTCACTTGGTACGTTCGGTATAGTTGGCGTCTGCGTTCCGTCTGTCTCCGGTTCGCTCGGCACATCCGGTACGGTTGGCGTCTGTGTTCCATCTGTCTCAGGTTCACTCGGCACATCCGGTACGGTTGGCGTCTGCGTTCCATCTGTCTCCGGCTCACTCGGCGTTTCCTCCTGCATCGGACCATCTTTCTTACCGCCGACAGAGTCAAGATTCCATGCATGGGCAGCCGCTTTCTCTCCCCAATACGGATCCGAAGCATAACTTACATTAATTCCGCCATTCTTATCTCCAAGATAAGTTCCGTGATTTCTCCAATCAGATGCATCAAAATAACCGCCATCCATCCATGTCTTCATAAAAATACGAATACAATCATCAATACTTGCATAAGTATCTGCATTCACACCCGGATCACTATCTACTGCATTCAATCCGAAAATATTATTTTTATTCTGACAGATCCAGCTCAATCCCCATCCACTTTCATTTACTGCAATTCCAATGGAAAGAAGCGCATTAACCTGATAAAGATTCTGATATTTTACAAAAGCAGTTCCTGTTCCTGTTAATTTTGACAAAGAAGCATTAACCCCTGCAGTACCCATTGCTGATTGAAGCATTGTATTCAGTTCCTCTCCGCTGTACGCCGAGGCTTCTCTCATATTCTTAAATTGAAAATAATTATAAAAAGCATTTCCTGCATTCACTGCATTTTGCCCATTCATATGATTCTGATAATCGGAAAGCATCACCTTATAATCTGTATAAAAATAATGACCATCATAACTGTAATACTTTACGCCTTCACTTAAATAAGCCGGAGCTGTTCCGTTATTTATATAAGAAGAAGGAGCACGATTCAAATCCTGTGAGATATAATGAATCAGCTTTCCATCCGATATTCCATAATAACTCACACAATCAGAAACCGACTCATATTCCACAATCTGAACTTCCGAAGCATTGACTGTTCCTGTAACTCCTGACAGCATAAAACGAACTTTTCCGTCATTTGTCATACCCAAATATGCCGCATCTGCACCATATGCTCCGTTTGTGTAACCATTTCCACCGCTATATGTAAAAGATGTGGTAGCGCTGCCTTTCGTATTAAAATTGACCACTTTATTCTGATCTAACGATCTTGCAGAAAACATCGCGAACTGTGCCGGTGTTTCCTCTGCAACAATGCCTTCTTCTTCGCTGATCTCATAAATTCTTCCATCTTCATCCATAGCAGTCGTCTCTTCTAGGCGCTGACTATTCTCATCCTGGAGCGATGCTGTAACTTGTTCCTCCCCTGACAGCTCCGCCGCCTCACTTTTCATGCCCGGCATACAACTGATTACCATTGACATTAAAAGTGTGCATATCAGCAGTTTGTTTTTCCTTATCACTTGTCCATGTCCCTCCTTAACCCTGTTACTAATTATCTACACTCAGTTTACACTACTACATATATACCATAACATTTTATTCCAACAATGGCAAGCATTACTTTTTATAATTGTATACACGTATACTATATCTTTTTTGACTGATGATTTCTTCTTAAACAAAAAAGTACTGTGAACGATTGTCCACAGTACTTTAATCATGAATTAATGCGGATGGTGGGACTTGAACCCACACGTAGTCACCTACGCAAGATTTTGAGTCTTGTGCGTCTGCCATTCCGCCACATCCGCATAATGGTTTCTTCGTGAAACCATTAATAATTATATCACCTGCATGTCCATATTGCAAGCTTTTTTATCATTTAAATTCAAAAAATTTTATGATGTTATAATCATCTAATTTTATAAATACAGAATGATTTTATATCATAATCTATTTTATAAGTTTTTTCCCAATCTCAAAACAATCGAATGTCGAGAAATAATCTGACGGTGTTTCTGCACGTCTGATCAATTTTACTTCTCCATCCTCTTTCAGGAGAAGTTCTGCAGATTTCAATTTACCGTTATAATTATATCCCATCGCAAATCCATGAGCGCCTGTGTCATGAATCACAAGATAATCTCCTCTGTCGATTTCCGGAAGCATTCTGTCAACAGCAAACTTGTCATTATTTTCACACAAAGAACCGGTCACATCATATTTATAGTCGCAAGGCTTATCTTCTTTTCCAAGCACGGTAATGTGATGATATGCTCCATACATTGCCGGACGCATTAAATTTACAGCACATGCATCCACACCGATATAATTTTTGTATGTGTTCTTTTCGTGAATTGCTTTCGTCACAAGACAGCCGTACGGTCCCATCATGTAACGTCCTAATTCTGTATAGATAGCCACATCTCCCATGCCTGCCGGAACAAGCACTTCCTCATACACCTTCCGAACACCCTCTCCGATTGCATAGATATCGTTTGGTTCTTGATCCGGTCGATACGGGATTCCGATTCCACCCGAAAGGTTAATGAACTTAATATGAACTCCCGCTTCTTTCGAAAGTTTCACAGCCTGCTCAAACAACACTTTTGCAAGCATCGGATAATAATCATTTGTAACCGTATTACTTGCAAGGAATGCATGCAGTCCGAATTCTTTTGCACCCTTCTCTTTTAAAATTTTATACGCTTCCAAAATCTGTTCCGGTGTCATGCCATACTTGGCATCACCCGGATTATCCATAATATCATTGCTGATTTTAAACAATCCGCCCGGATTAAAACGGCAGCTAATCGTCTCCGGAATATGCCCGATTGCTTTCTCTAAGAAATCAATATGGGTAATATCATCAAGGTTGATGATCGCTCCCAGTTTCTCTGCATAAATAAATTCTTCTTCCGGAGTATCATTTGAAGAAAACATAATGTTTTTTCCTGTAATCCCAAGAGCTTCCGACATCATAAGCTCCGTATAGGATGAGCAGTCGCATCCGCAGTCATACTCCTTCAAAATATCGATCAAAAACGGGTTCGGAGTTGCCTTCACTGCAAAATATTCTTTATAACCTTCATTCCACGAAAACGCTTCTTTCAGCGCTTTTACATTTTCTCTGATTCCTTTTTCATCATAAAGATGAAAAGGAGTCGGGTATGTTTTCACAATTTCTTCGACCTGTTCTTTCGTCACAAAGGGTCTTTTCTCCATCTTCTCTCACTCCTCATATTCTCTTATCATCAGTTTGTATTCCTGTCTGTTTCTCTTATATATATAAACTATTCTACCGTAGCAATCCTCATCATATTACTTGTAGCGCTTCTCTCTTTTTTTACATTCGGGGACGGAATTCCTGCAGTGAGTACGACAACCTCTCCCGGTTCTACAAACTGTTTCACTTTCGCCAGTTCAATCGCACCATCGCAAATATCGTCCGTTGTATTAAACGCCTGAGACTTAATCGGTCTGACTCCCCAATAAATAGACATTCTCCGAAGTGTTCTCTCATTTGGCGTTACCCCTAAAATAACTTGACGCGGACGTAAATTCGATACAACCCTTGCAGTTGCTCCTGAAACCGATGGAGTAATGATACATTTGGCATTCAAATTCGAAGCCGCCAATACAGAGGAATAACCAATCGCACTTGACAAACCGCTCTTCAAGTGACCCCCTGTTTTTCCCAGTATCTCATCGTAATCCAAATGCTGCTCTGTATTTTGGATAATATGCACCATCATCTGAAGCGCTTCTAACGGATATTTTCCCTGTGCTGTCTCTCCTGAAAGCATTACCGCATCTGTACCGTCATATACCGCATTGGCAACATCTGTTACTTCAGCTCTTGTCGGACGCGGATTACGCATCATCGAATCAAGCATCTGCGTAGCCGTAATAACCGTTTTAAAATTCGTGTTACATTTCTGAATAATCATCTTCTGAAGGTATGGAACTTCTTCCGCCGGAATCTCAACGCCGAGATCTCCTCGCGCAACCATAACGCCGTCTGCCGCACGGATAATTTCATCAATATTTTTAATCCCTTCCGCATTCTCAACTTTCGCAATAATCGGGATGTACGGCGCACCAAGTTCTTTCAAATACGCCTTGATCTCAAGAACGCATTCCGCATTTCTTACAAAAGAAGCGGCAATAAAATCGATTCCCTGTTCCACACCAAACCGAATATCATCTTTATCTTTCTCCGTAATCGCAGGCAATCTAACTGCTACATTCGGTACGTTTACCCCTTTTCGCTCTCCAAGTTCTCCGCCGTTAATAACTTCGCAGAAGATATCTTTTTCATTTTTTCCAATAACTTTCAGTGCGATCAGTCCGTCATCAATCAGAATTACTTTTCCTGCGTCCACATCATGAACAAGACCTTCATAAGTAATCGAAACTTTTGTTTCATCCCCTTCAATCTGTTCGGTCGTCAAAATAAACTGTTCTCCTTCTTTGAGCATCAGTTTCTTTCCGCCTTTTAACACACCCGTACGAATCTCCGGTCCTTTTGTATCGAGAAGGATCGCCGTATTTGTGTTCAGTTCCTGGCGAAGCTCTTTAAGCAAATCCATCCTGCCCTTTTGTTCCTCATGATCACCATGTGAAAAATTAAAACGAGCAACGTCCATTCCATTTTCAATCAGCCTTTTCAGCAGTTCTCTGTCATTTGTATTCGGTCCCATTGTGCAAACTACTTTTGTCTTTTTCATCAATCCATTCTCTCCTTTATCATCTATATCATCTGTCAGTCTATTCACATAACTAATTAACAGAATGTCACTTTACATGTTCATGGGTAAATAAATGATCCTGGCAATATTCATAATTACCATTACATTTTGAACAAAAGCGAAATTCAAGGCACGGATCATCCAGCTCCGTACGCCCACATACCGCGCAGCGATGTTTTGCTCCATTAGCATATTTCATATGCGGTGAGGACTGTTGTTTAAATTTGGCTTTTCGCGCGCGTTCCTTCGGCGAATATCTGCTCAAATTGCGCGTTGATAAAAAGAAAATAATAAAGTTTAAAACAGACGCAATAATCGCAATTCTTGTTACCATAGTTCCTGAAACAATTCCGTATAAAATCATGACACCGTATACAAGTCCCATCCATTTCATCTTAATCGGAATAATAAAATACAACAACACTTCCATATCTGGATAAGTCACTGCAAATGCCAGGAATATCGACATATAAATATATGAAACGCTAAACAGCCCGCTTCCAGTCAAGAGCAATGTCTGTCCCCCTGCAAAAGCAGCTCCATATGTCGTACACAAAATTCCATATAAAATAAATGCTCCGATCACAGTGAACAGCATTCCCGAAATAATATATACATTATAACGGAATGTTCCCCATGTACGCTCAAGCGTTGTTCCAAGCGAATAATAAAGCCATACCATCAGCAGGAAATAAATGGGTTTGTCCGCAGGAGCCACAAAAATCCATGAGACAAGTCTCCAAATCTGCCCTTTCAATATCAATCCAGGTTCCAGTGTCATCCACTGAAGAAGCTCCGGCATAAGAAATCTTGTTATATAACCGATCCCATATGCAAGAAGCAAATACAGCGTCAAATTACTTATCGCATAACGCCCGATCTTTTTTTCCATTTTGTCAAACCAGTTCAAGAATCATTACCTCACCTTTTTAACATTTTTATCTAATTGTAACTTTCACCTATCTGTTTGTCAAACATATGTTGCCCCTTTTCACACGTTTAACACAATCTTTATGTAAAATAACTATATAAAGTAACATTATTAAAGAAATCCCGCATAATAATAACGATTGTATTTCCAAAAATGATGTCGTATAATGTAAAAAGTTGTAAAGTAATATTATACATTTAATAGGTAGAAACTCTTTTTTCAGAGCTTTCTTTTTATTCAATAATTATTTTTTAAAGTTTGGAGATAAAGCAATGAACTTAAATGAATTACATACTCTTGGTATTGATATCGGTTCTACCACGGTTAAAATTGCAATTTTAAACAATGAAAATGAAGTCCTTTTTTCAGACTACGAACGTCATTTTGCAAACATTCAGGAAACATTATCCGATTTGCTCGGCCGAGCGCTCTATAAACTCGGACCGATTCAAGTTTCCCCTGTCATTACAGGAAGCGGCGGTCTGACGCTCGCCAAACATTTAGGCGTTCCTTTCGTTCAGGAAGTAATTGCCGTCTCAACTGCATTGCAGGACTATGCTCCACAGACTGATGTAGCCATAGAACTTGGCGGAGAAGATGCTAAGATCATCTATTTTGAAGGCGGAAATGTAGAGCAGCGTATGAACGGAGTCTGTGCCGGAGGTACAGGTTCTTTTATTGACCAAATGGCATCTCTTCTGCAGACAGACGCCTCAGGATTAAACGAATACGCTAAAAATTACAAAGCACTCTACTCGATTGCTGCCCGATGCGGTGTTTTCGCCAAATCAGATATCCAGCCGCTGATCAATGAAGGGGCTTCAAAAGAAGACCTTGCAGCTTCTATTTTTCAAGCTGTTGTAAACCAAACAATCAGCGGACTCGCCTGTGGAAAGCCGATTCTCGGACATGTCGCATTTTTAGGCGGACCACTCCACTTTTTATCAGAACTTCGAGAAGCGTTTATCCGCACTTTAAAATTAGATGATGAACATATCATTGCGCCAAACCATTCCCATCTGTTTGCCGCAATCGGTTCTGCCCTAAATTCTAAAAAGGATACTCCGGCAGCTCTCCGCGAACTGCAAAATCGTCTTGCAAACAAAATTAAAATGGATTTTGAAGTAGAACGTCTTGATCCTCTGTTTGCCACAACGGCAGATTATGAAGAATTCATTTCCCGCCACAACAAACACCAGGTTCCGGTAGGAGATCTTGCTACCTATAAAGGAAAAGCGTTTTTAGGTATCGATGCCGGATCTACAACGACAAAAGCTGCCCTTGTAGGCGAAGACGGAACCCTTCTCTACTCCTTTTATCATAATAATGACGGAGATCCTCTCGGAACAACAATCTCCGCGATCAAAGATATTTATCGACTTCTTCCCGAAGATGTGGAAATCGTCCATTCCTGTTCTACAGGTTACGGAGAAGCTTTGATCAAAGCCGCTTTAATGCTCGATGAAGGAGAAGTGGAAACTGTTGCCCACTACTATGCGGCAGCATTTTTCGAACCCGATGTAGACTGCATTCTCGACATTGGCGGTCAGGACATGAAATGTATCAAAATTAAAAATCAGACCGTAGACAGCGTGCAGCTTAACGAAGCCTGCTCTTCGGGCTGCGGATCTTTCATTGAAACCTTTGCAAAATCTTTAAACTATACTGTCGAAGACTTTGCGCACGAAGCGCTCTATGCCCACAACCCGATTGATCTGGGAACCCGCTGTACTGTTTTTATGAACTCCAAAGTAAAACAGGCACAGAAAGAAGGCGCTTCTGTAGCTGATATTTCCGCCGGACTCGCCTACTCTGTCATAAAAAATGCTCTTTTCAAAGTTATCAAAGTATCCGATGCTTCCGAACTTGGAAAGCACATTGTCGTACAGGGCGGAACTTTCTATAATAATGCAGTTCTTCGAAGTTTTGAAAAAATTGCCGGATGTGAAGCAATCCGCCCCGACATTGCCGGAATCATGGGCGCCTTCGGAGCTGCGCTGATTGCCAGAGAGCGCTACGGAGAATGCAAAGGAACAACCATGCTTTCGATTGAAGAAATTTGCTCTCTTGAGTATTCTACAACGATGACAAAATGTCGCGGATGTACAAATACATGCCGCCTTACGATCAATCATTTCAGCGGCGGACGAAAATTTATAACCGGAAACCGCTGCGAACGTGGTCTTGGAAAAGAGAAAAACACAAATACGATGCCGAACTTATTTGATTACAAATTCCATCGTTATTTTGATTACGAACCGCTTTCCGAAGAAAATGCCAAACGGGGAATCATTGGAATCCCGCGTGTACTTAACATGTATGAAAATTATCCGTTTTGGTTTACATTTTTTACGAAGCTTGGATTCCGCGTCATACTTTCTCCGGCTTCCACGAGAAAGATTTATGAACTCGGAATCGAATCCATTCCGAGTGAATCCGAGTGTTATCCGGCAAAACTGGCTCACGGACACATCCAATGGCTTATCAATCATGGGATCAAACATATTTTTTACCCTTCCATCCCATATGAAAGAAACGAATTCGAAGATGCAAACAACCATTACAACTGTCCGATCGTTACCTCTTATCCGGAGAACATCAAAAACAATATTGATCCCATTATTGAAAATGAAATTGATTTTATCCATCCTTTCCTCTCCTTTAAAAACGAGGAAACGATCGCTTACCGCCTGTGCGAAGAATTAGAAACAAAATTTTCTCTTTCTAAAAGCGAAATTTACGCCGCTGTACATGACGCATGGAACGAACTTGCTTCCTGCCGTGAAGATATGCGACGCAAAGGTGAAGAAACGATTAAATTTTTGAATGAAACCGGAAATCGGGGGATCGTTCTTGCCGGAAGACCGTATCATATCGACCCTGAAGTCAACCACGGACTTCCTGAAATGATCCTTTCTTACAATATCGCCGTATTGACAGAAGATTCCGTCTCCCACCTTCATCCGGTGGAACGGCCGCTCAACGTAATGGATCAGTGGATGTATCACTCCCGACTGTATGCCGCGGCAAACTATGTAAAAACAACCGAAAATCTTGATCTGATTCAGTTGAACTCCTTCGGATGCGGTCTTGACGCCGTCACAACTGATCAGGTCGCAGATATTTTAACAAATTCAGGAAAGATTTATACAACCTTAAAAATTGATGAGGTAAACAACCTGGGGGCAGCCCGAATCCGTGTACGCTCCCTGCTCGCGGCAATCCGTGTACGCGAACAAAAGAAAAATGATCGTACTATCCACTCTGCCGCAATCCAAAAAGTACCGTTTACAAAAGAAATGAAAGCCACCCATACGATTCTCTGCCCGCAGATGTCTCCTATTCATTTTGAAATGCTTGAAGCTGCGTTCAGAGGCTCAGGATATCATTTTGAGGTTCTTCCCAATGATAATAAGCAGGCAGTAGATGTCGGATTAAAGTATGTAAATAACGACGCCTGCTATCCGTCTCTGATCGTTGTCGGTCAGATCATGGAAGCGCTCCTTTCCGGTAAATATGATCTTGATAAAGTAGCCGTTATCATCACTCAAACCGGAGGAGGATGCCGCGCTTCTAACTACATCGGATTTATACGGCGCGCCCTGAAGAAAGCCGGATTCGGTCATGTTCCGGTGATTTCTCTGAACTTAAGCGGACTGGAAGGAAACCCTGGATTTAAATTAACCCCTTCCCTGATCCTTCGAATCGTGTACGGAGCACTTTTTGGCGATATTTTCATGAAATGTGTATATCGCATGAGACCATACGAAGCCGTCCCCGGTACAACGGACAAAATCCACCGCAAATGGGCTGAAATATGCAAAGAATTTATTTCAAAAGGCTATCCTTCCCGCCACAGATTCAAAAAACTTTGCCGGGAAATCATCCATGACTTTGACACGATCGAAACATTAGATATTAGAAAACCGCGCGTTGGTATTGTCGGAGAAATCCTTGTGAAGTTTCTTCCTGCTGCTAATAATCATCTTGCAGAACTTTTGGAAGCTGAAGGCGCCGAGGCAGTTGTACCTGATTTGGCAGACTTTTTACAATATTGCTTTTACAATCAGAATTTCAAGGTGTCTCATCTTGGAATGAAAAAATCAAAAGCATTTGCCGGACAGCTCGGTATCCGAACAGTTGAATGGTTCCGATCTCCTGCCACAAAAGCTTTCGCTGCCAGCAGCCACTTTGCTCCGCCTGCAAGAATCGAACATTTAGCCGAAATGGCTTCCAATATCGTATCACTCGGAAATCAGACTGGAGAAGGATGGTTTCTTACCGGAGAAATGCTGGAGTTAATTGAAAGCGGAGCAGAAAATATCATCTGTACTCAACCTTTCGCCTGCCTTCCAAACCATGTCGTAGGAAAAGGAGTTATTAAAGAACTTCGCAGACTTCATCCACAATCAAACATTGTCGCCATTGATTTTGACCCAGGCGCAAGTGAAGTCAACCAATTAAACAGAATTAAACTGATGCTTTCCACTGCATTTAAAAATATGGAAAAAGATCAGGCAACTCAAAAATAAAAAAGGAATTATATTTCCTATATATACAAATCACCGGAAGCGCCAAAAGGCATATTCCAGGATTGTAAGCGGTCGCCAAGGTCTCGGGCAAACCCAGACTTTGGCTCATCGCCAGCAAAAAGCGAGACAGTCTGACAGTCTGCCCCGCTTTCTCTTAACAAATTTTTTATCCCTTCCATAGCTATAACGCACATGCATCCATATTCAGCCTTCAAGCATGGAAATCACTTCTTTTGGAGTTTCCGCCAGCACCTCTGCTCCCGACTGCTCCAGTTCTTCCTTTGATCCATACCCATACAGTACACCTATACTATGCAGTCCTGCACGTTTTGCTCCAATCATATCATGGGAACGATCTCCGATCATGACAACTCTATTACGTTCCTTGATCTGACAGCTATCTAAAACATATTCGATCACTTCATACTTATCTGTCCGGCTTTCATCCATACACGCCCCTCCAATTAATTCAAAATATTCAGAAAAGCCGAAATAATCTGCGATCTGCCTTGCAAATATTTCCGGTTTTGAAGTTGCTACAGCCAGACGGTATCCTTTTTCTTTCAAATTCCTCAGCGTTTCCATTACGCCGTCGTAAACACGATTTTCAAAAATCCCTTTATCCTTGTAGTATTCTCTGTAATCTACTACCATTTTAGCGCCCTCGGCATCTGTCAGCCCGCACACTTTACAAAACTGCTCCCGAAGAGGCGGTCCGATAAAGCTTCTCAGTTGTTCTTCTGAAAGCATCGGAAGGCTGTTTTTTTCAAGAGCATACTTTATACTGTTCATAATCCCCAGCGCAGAATCAGTAATAGTTCCATCCAAATCAAAAAATATCATCTCATATTTCATACTTTATCCCTCCGAAAATCAAGAATCGATCACTCTGAAAAAGTCAAAAACTGCGAATATGATCTTCCTCTTCACTCTGCGTCTTGATTACTTTTTTTACAACAATATAATATCCAAAATCATCGTTCACTTTTACAAAAACACGATCCCCTTCCTTATGCCCGAGCAGCGCTTTTCCGAGCGGAGATTCGATACTCACTAATCCATTCAAAGAGCTCCCCCTCACAGAGGTCACGATCCGGTATGTTTCCACTTCTTCATCATCTTCACAGTATACTTCTACTGTATTGTTCAGACCGATTTCATCTTCTTTTGAATGATCTTCGACAATTACCGCAGTCTTTAACATTCGTTCCAAATAACGAATACGGCTTTCATTCCTGTTTTTCTCCTTCTTTGCCGCGTGATATTCAAAATTTTCACTCAGATCGCCATGGGATCGTGCCTCTTTTACAGCTTCGATCAATTCCTTTCTTTCCACAAGTTTACGATGCTCGATCTCTGCCTGTATTTTCTCTACATCGCTCTTTGTCAATTTTTCCCGCATTCTTTTCCTGCTCCTTTATACCTGCCTTGCGCGGCAGATTTTTCGTTACTTCTTAACAATAAAAACAATGGTCACTTCTTCATATAAACGACAGACCCCGAATTCTCGAGGTCTGTACTGTCTTAAATAACTTCATTCTTTTACAGAAACATAAAAAGCGCTTATTTTACAAGAAGTGATTTTCCTGTCATCTCTTTCGGCTGTTCCATTCCCATCAGCTCGATCAGTGTAGGTGCAATATCTGCAAGACATCCGCCTTCTCTGAGTTTATAAGAAGGCTCTGCATTGACAAGAATAAACGGTACCGGATTTGTCGTGTGAGCAGTAAACGGTTCTCCTGTCTCTTCATCGATCAACTGCTCTGCATTTCCATGATCCGCACAAATAAACATCTGGCCGTTTACTTCCTTCACAGCTTCTACCGCTCTTCCGACACACTCATCAACTGCTTCGATCGCTTTGATTGCAGCCGGTTCAACGCCTGTATGACCAACCATGTCAGGATTTGCGTAGTTAATAATAATAACGTCATATTTATCAGATTTGATTGCAGCAACGAGCTTATCGCTTACTTCATAAGCGCTCATCTCAGGTTTCAGATCATATGTTGCCACTTTCGGAGATTTTACAAGAATTCTGTCCTCTCCTTCATTCGGTTCTTCTACGCCGCCATTGAAGAAAAATGTCACATGAGCGTATTTCTCTGTCTCTGCAATACGAGCCTGCTTCAGTCCATTTGCCGCGAGGAATTCACCAAATGTATTTGTAATCTCTTCTTTTACAAACGCAACAAGTTTATTTTCGATTGTTACATCATATTCTGTGAAACATACATAAGTTGTTTTCACCCGTTCTCCTCTGGCAAAACCGTCAAACTGATCATCACAGAATGTTCTTGTGATCTCTCTTGCGCGATCCGGTCTGAAATTGAAGAAGATCATCGAATCGCCGTCTTTTACTGTCGCTGTCGGAGCGCCGTCTTTCAGCACTACAAACGGTTCTACAAACTCGTCTGTTTTCTCATTGTCATAAGATGCCTGAATTCCTTCAAGCGCCGATGCAGCTTCAACACCTTCGCCTTTCACCAAAGCGTTGTATGCTTTTTCTACACGATCCCAACGGTTATCACGATCCATTGCATAGTAACGTCCTGATACGGATGCAACTTCACCTACTCCGATCTCTTTCATCTTAGCTTCCAGCTCCGCCACGTAATCTTTTCCTGATGCCGGAGGTGTGTCTCTTCCATCAAGGAAACAGTGTACATAAACTTTCTCGATTCCCTGCTTTTTCGCCAGTTCAAGCAAACCGTAAATATGAGTATTGTGGCTGTGAACTCCACCGTCAGACACAAGTCCCATCATGTGAAGAGAAGAATTGTTTTTCTTCACATTTTCACATGCTGCAAGAAGTGCCTTATTTTCAAAGAAGTCTCCGTCCTGAATTGATTTTGTGATCTTTGTCAGATCCTGATATACAATTCGTCCTGCACCCATATTCAAATGTCCAACTTCTGAATTTCCCATCTGTCCTTCCGGAAGTCCGACTGCCATTCCACTTGCATTTCCTTTTACAAACGGGCACTCTGCCATCAGCTTGTCCATTACCGGAGTCTTTCCTTCTGCTACTGCATTCCCCTTATCATCAGATCTTAATCCATATCCGTCTAATATCATCAATACGGTTGGTTTTTTACTCATATCCATATCTCCTTTAACTGTACATTTGTAGTTTTCATTCCGCTATTTATTGTACCTTCTTTTTCTTTGTTTTGCAAGCACGAACAGACCGGACTATCGCATTTATGCATCCGTCCGGTCTGTTTATAAATTTAATCCCGTATTTATTTTACGAAATATTTCCGAAAAATTAGTAATTTACGATTTTTCCGAAATCAGCTTTCAGAGAAGCGCCTCCTACAAGGCCTCCGTCGATATCAGCCTGTGCAAACAGCTCTGCTGCGTTTCCTGCATTTACAGAACCGCCGTACTGAATACGGATTTCTTCTGCTGTTGCATCGTCATATACTTCTGCAACGCACTCACGGATTGCCTTACAAACTTCCTCTGCCTGCTCTGTTGTAGCTGTTTTTCCTGTTCCGATTGCCCAAATCGGCTCATAAGCGATAACCATTGTTTTTGCCTGCTCGGATGTAACATTCTGAAGCCCTACTTTTACCTGCTGACGGATGAAATCCATTGTCACGCCCTGCTCTCTCTGCTCAAGAGACTCACCGCAGCACATGATCGGTGTAATGCCGTGCTCAAATGCTTTCAGTACTTTTTTATTTACATCTTCGTTTGTTTCACCGAAGTAATCTCTTCTCTCAGAATGTCCGAGAACAACGTATTTTACACCTGCATCTACAAGCATAGCCGGAGAGATCTCGCCTGTATAAGCGCCGCTCTCTTCAAAATACATATTCTCAGCTCCAACCTGAATGTTTGTTCCTTTTACAGCTTCAACAACCGGTACGATATCGATTGCCGGAACACAGAATACAACATCTACTTCCTCGTTTGCTACGAGCGGTTTCAATTCCTCTACAAGTGCTACCGCCTCGCTCGGAGTTTTGTTCATTTTCCAGTTACCTGCAATAATTTTTCTTCTTGCCATTTTATTATTCTCCTTCTTCTAGACCGCTTTCATTTATTTATCGTTAGCTGCCGCTACACCCGGAAGTTCCTTTCCTTCAAGGAATTCAAGAGAAGCGCCGCCGCCTGTAGAAATATGTGTCATCTTATCGCCGTATCCAAGCTGATTTACAGCCGCTGCGGAATCACCGCCGCCGATAATTGTAACAGCTTCTGTATTTGCAAGAGCTTCTGCAACAATCTTTGTTCCTTCTGCAAATTTCGGCATCTCAAAGCATCCCATTGGTCCGTTCCAAACAACTGTTTTTGCGGATTTCACTGCCTCTGCAAAGATTTTTGCTGTTTCCGGTCCGATATCAAGACCCATCCATCCGTCCGGGATTGCATCGCGGGAAACAACTTTTGTATTTGCATCATTTGAGAATGCATCCGCTACGATCGTGTCAACCGGGAGAAGAAGTTTTACTCCTTTTTCCTCAGCTTTCTTGATCATATCAAGCGCATACTGAAGATAATCTTCCTCAAGAAGAGATGCTCCTACACTTCCGCCCTGAGCCTTTGTAAATGTATAGCTCATTCCTCCTCCGATGATCAATGTATCTACTTTATCAAGCAGATTATTGATAACAGAAATTTTGCTGGAAACTTTTGCACCTCCAAGAATTGCAACAAACGGTCTCTCCGGATTCTCTACTGCATTTCCGAGGAAATCGATTTCTTTTTGCATAAGATATCCTACAACTGCTGTATCAACATACTCTGTAACACCAACGTTTGAGCAGTGTGCTCTGTGAGCTGTACCAAATGCATCATTTACAAATACATCACAAAGAGAAGCCAGTTCTTTGCTGAACGCCTCTCCGTTCTTTGTCTCTTCTGCTCTGTAACGTGTATTCTCAAGAAGAACTACATCTCCGTCATTCATCGCTTCTACCGCAGCTTTTGCATTCGGTCCTACAACTTCCGGATCTGCCGCGAATTTTACTTCCTGTCCGAGAAGCTCGGACAATCTTACTGCTACCGGCGCAAGAGAAAGTTCCGGTTTCGGCTCTCCCTTCGGTTTTCCAAGGTGGGAACAAAGGATGACCTTTCCTCCGTCTGCAATCAATTTTTTGATTGTAGGAAGAGCTGCCACAATACGGTTCTCATCTGTAATCTTGCCGTCGATAAGCGGAACATTAAAGTCACATCTTACAAGAACTCTCTGTCCTTTTACATTAATATCATCTACTGATTTTTTATTAAGAGCTGCCATTATCATTGCCTCCTGATTTTTTTCTGAAGATTCATAACAAAACGGAGTCCGGTCCTACAATAAGACCGGACCCCGTTGTGAGCCATTTTCATAACTGTTCGGCGCAACACTGCCTGTCCGCCAAAACAACTCATTTTAAAATGAATTAAGCCTCAAGCAGTTTTCCGAAGTATTTAATTGTTCTTACCATCTGGCTTGTGTAAGAGTTCTCATTGTCATACCATGAAACAACCTGAACTTCTGTTGTGCCTTCGCCTGTCGGAAGAGCCATTGTCTGTGTAGAATCGAAAAGTGATCCGTAAGACATACCAACGATATCGCTGGATACGATTTCGTCTGTGTTGTATCCGTAAGACTCATTTGCTGCTGCTTTCATAGCTGCGTTGATCTGATCAACTGTTACTTCACCCTCTACAACTGCTGTAAGAATTGTTGTAGATCCTGTCGGAGTCGGAACACGCTGAGCAGAACCGATGAGTTTTCCGTTCAGTTCCGGAATAACAAGACCGATTGCTTTTGCTGCACCTGTGCTGTTCGGAACGATGTTGCAAGCTGCTGCACGAGATCTTCTCAGATCGCCTTTTCTCTGCGGTCCGTCAAGTGTCATCTGATCGCCTGTGTAAGCGTGGATTGTGCACATGATACCGGATTTGATCGGTGCAAGATCATTCAATGCTTTTGCCATCGGAGCCAAGCAGTTTGTTGTACAAGAAGCTGCAGAGATGATGTTGTCATCTTTTGTAAGCTGCTCGTGGTTTACGTTGTATACGATTGTCGGAAGATCGTTTCCTGCCGGAGCGGAAATAACAACTTTTTTAGCGCCTGCATCGATATGTGCCTGTGCTTTTGCTTTGGATGTGTAGAATCCTGTACACTCCAGAACTACGTCAACGCCGATCTCTCCCCACGGAAGCTCTGCTGCGTTTGCTTTTGCGTAGATTTTAATTTCTTTTCCATCAACAATGATAGAATCCTCTCCAGCCTCAACTTTATCTGCCAGCGCATATTTGCCCTGTGTTGAGTCATATTTCAGTAAGTGAGCAAGCATTTTCGGGGATGTCAGGTCATTGATTGCTACGATCTCAAATCCCTCTGCTCCGAACATCTGTCTGAAAGCGAGACGTCCAATACGTCCAAATCCATTAATCGCTACTTTTACTGCCATGATTAATTCCTCCTAAAAGTTTGAAAAATATTTAACTGTTTCCAGTCATGCAAATGAACCCCCGCAAAATAAACATTGTTAAGAATTCATCAACTAGCATAATTGTACTAAAATAGAAACAAAAATTCAAGTCCTAAATACATTTTTATGGAATCCGTCGAAAAACTGCCTTACGTTTCTCAAATTCTGTATAATATCGAAAACCACATGCCTTCAGAAGTTCTCCTGCCGTCTCAAAATCATACCCAACATGTTCCGGTTTATGCGCATCTGATCCTACTGTTATGATCTCTCCGCCCAATTCTTTGTACCGGCAAAGTACATCCGGATGCGGATGTGCAAATCCAAGTCCGTATTTGATTCCTGCCATATTCAATTCCAAACCTTTTCCGGAATTGATTAATTCCTTTAAGATCTCATCGATCTCATCAGAAAATTGCCTGTAAGAATATTCTTCTGCCTGATGCTTTCCATAACGCACTACATAATCTATATGTCCAAGCACATCAAAACACCTGATCTTTCGAATACAATCCAGCGTTTCCCGAAATGCACTTCTGTATGCATCTGCATCGCTGACCCCTTCAAACATCTTTCCATTGTATGGGTCTTCCCCTTGAATAAGATGCATCGAACCAATTACAAAATCAAACGGATATTTTTCAGTCAGCGTTTTATATTCCGCCTGCAAATGTTTTTGCAGGCCCAGTTCGATTCCGATTCTCACTTGAAGTTGTCCCTCAAACTCTTTTTTCTTTTTCAGCAGCTGTGCAAAATAAGTATCCGTATCTAACCGAAACGGATTTTCTCCCAGTTCTTCATCCGGCGGATAATCTGCATCCATATGATCTGTGATACATATTGTGCGAAGCCCTCTTTCAACTGCAGCCTTTCCCATTGAATCAACCGTCGCTTCACTGTCTGTTGAAAATTCGGTGTGCATATGAAAATCAGAACGTATCATCGTTTCTTTCAATTCTTTTTGCATCCTCTCACACCTTTCATAAAATTGTGCCGCCTCCAAGCACATACTCTCCGTCATAAAATACAAGTGCCTGTCCGGGAGTCACCGCCCTTTGCGGCTCTTCAAATCGGCAAGTTACCTCATCTTCCCCCGTCCGCTCAACCGTACACCACGCACCCTTATGATTATACCTGATCTTTGCAAACACGCGCACAGGTCTCTGAATATCTTCTACAGCCATAAAATTCAGCTTGTTTGCACGAACAACCGTTGTAAGAGATTCCTCATAAGTTCCGATAACAACTTCATTTGTTTCCGGACGAATCTCGAGAACAAAAGCCGGAAAGCCAAGCGCCAGACCAAGCCCTTTTCTCTGGCCTACTGTATAATGAATAATTCCTTTGTGCTGACCGATCACCGTTCCATCAGACAAGACAAATTTGCCTTCTGAAACTTTTTTCCCTGTGTGAGTCTCAATAAAAGAAGCATAGTCACCATCCGGGACAAAACAGATGTCCTGACTGTCCGGTTTATCCGCAACGAGCAGTCCGATCTTTTCAGCAATCTGCCGCACTTCTTCTTTCGTATACTCTCCGACAGGCATCAATGTCCGTTTCAACTGTTCCTGAGTCAGATTATACAGCGCATACGTTTGATCTTTTGCAGCCGTTGCTGAACGGCGCAGCGCATACCTTCCATTTGGAAGCTGTTCAACCCGCGCGTAATGCCCTGTTGCAATATAGTCTGCTCCGATAGAAATGCTTCGTTTCAGAAGTGCTTCCCATTTTACATAACGATTGCAGGCAATACACGGATTTGGAGTTTGACCATTCACATAAGAATCTGCAAAATAATCAATCACATTTTTCTTGAATTCCTCTCTGAAATTCATCACATAATAAGGAATATCCAGCGCCGCCGCAACTCTTCTTGCATCTTCTACAGCGCTTAATCCGCAGCATCCGCCATTTTCTTCCACTGTACAAATGTCCTCTTCCTGCCAGATCTGCATTGTGACGCCAATCACATCATACCCTTGTTCTTTCAGAAGATATGCCGCCACAGACGAATCTACGCCTCCTGACATTCCCACAACCACTTTCTCCATCAATATTCCTCTTCTTCCTCGTCCTCATGAATATCTGTTTTCGGTTTTTCCAGTCCTTCAATTTTGATTCCGTTCTTTTCAGCATAATCCCAAAGCGCTGCATGGATTGCTTCTTCTGCCAGCAGCGAACAGTGCACTTTCACCGGCGGCAGACCGTCAAGCGCCTCCATAACAGCTTTATTGGTTACCTGCATCGCTTCCTGTATATTTTTCCCTTTTACAAGTTCGGTCGCCATGCTGCTCGTAGCAACCGCAGCTCCGCATCCAAATGTTTTAAACTTTACATCACGGATAATCTGATTCTCATCAATATCAAGATAAATCCTCATAATATCTCCGCACTTTGCATTTCCTACTGTTCCCACACCACTGGGATTCTCAAGTTCTCCTACATTTCTCGGGTGCTGAAAATGATCCATTACTTTTTCTGTATACATTCATTCTTCCTCCTGTTTTTCGTTTTCTTTTTTCTCTTATTTTTCCTGCTTTTTCAAAAAATCTTCATAAAGCGGAGACATTTTCCGAAGCTGATCTATAATTTCTTTCAGGCATGATACAACATAATCCAATTCCTCTTTCGTTGTATCCGCCCCCAGTGTCATTCGCAATGATCCGTGTGCAATTTCATGGGGAAGTCCGATCGCCAAGAGCACATGGGAAGGATCCAGTGAACCCGATGTACATGCAGATCCGCTGGAAGCACAGATTCCCTTCATATCCAGCATAATAAGAAGGGATTCCCCTTCAATAAACTGAAAACTAAAATTAACGTTATTCGGAAGACGCCGCTCTCTGTCTCCGTTTAATCTGCAGTACGGTATCTCTTTTTCAATCTTTTCAATAAGATAATCCCGAAGTTGTGTTTCCTTCTCCGCACGTTCTTTCATGGATGCAGACGCTCTTTCAACTGCTTTTCCGAAACCAACGATTCCCGGAACGTTTTCTGTCCCGGCACGACGTCTCCTCTCCTGCGCTCCCCCGTGGATCAAAGATCGGATTTTTACGCCTTTTCGAATATATAAAAATCCAATTCCTTTCGGACCGTTTAATTTGTGGCTGCTGGCGCTGAGCATGTCAATATGACATTCATCAACATTGATCGGCACCTGACAAAACGCCTGCACGGCATCTGTATGAAACAAAATTCCTTTTTCATGAGCAATCGCCCCGATCTCTTTTATCGGCTCAACTGTGCCGATCTCATTATTTGCAGACATAACCGAAATCAAAATCGTATCCGGCCGTATCGCTGCTTCCACCGCTTTCGGATCAACAATTCCATACTCATCTACATCAAGATACGTAATCTCATATCCTCGTTTCTGAAGATATTCGCATGTGTGTAAAACGGCATGATGTTCAATTTTGGTCGTAATAATATGCTTTCCTTTTGCACCGTACGCTTCTGCTGTTGCTGTCAGCGCCCAGTTATCTGCCTCCGTTCCTCCTGCTGTAAAATAAATTTCATTTTCCCGCGCACCGATCACGGATGCAATCGTTTCTCTCTGCTTCGCAATCACTTCCTTGTTTTCCGCCGCAAACGAATATACGCTGGAAGGATTTCCATAATGTTCTGTAAAATAAGGCAGCATTGCTTCTACAACTTCCGGTGAAGTTTTTGTCGTTGCCGCATTATCAAGATAAATCAATTTATTCATCGTCTCTTCCTCCATCTCTGCTTATAAACCATCAGGTTTGTTTTCACAAGTTTTTCCGTTCTCCTTCACGAGTTGATCTAATCGGATCTCGTCCACTGTCTGATTAATACTGTCATTAATTTTTTTCCAAACATACTTTGTCACACAACTATCGGAAACACTGCAGCCGCCGTCCGGTTCAAATCCTGCACAATCAACCGGTTCAAGACTGCCTTCCAATGCCCGAAGCACATCCCCCACAGAGATTTCTTCCAACTTCCGGGCAAGCACATAACCGCCTCCTGCTCCGCGTACACTTCTTACTAATCCCGCCTTTTTCAGCATAGACATCAGTTGTTCAAGATATCGTTCCGAAAGATCCTGCCTTGTTGAAATACTTGTAATAGACACCGGCTCTTCTCCGCTGTTCTGAGCAAGATCAATCAACGCACGAAGTCCATATCTTCCTTTTGTAGACAGCTTCATTTCCTCACGCTCCATTTCATAATAAAAAATGATCTATTTTCGTTTTATATATTGCAGAAAATTTCCTAGTATTTTACTGGGAATTACATTCGTAGCATATCACCCATCCACGGTTCTGTCAAGACTCCTTCTGTCATATGTTTTTAACAAGTATCGCCTGCCATGGCAGCTCGAGGTGATTTTATGCTTCCCAATCCAAATAAGATCCACCGTTTTTCTTCTCACAAGCTGTTTCGCAAAGCCGCTGTTCTAACTGTTGCCGGATTAATCACACGCATTATGGGATTCTTCTTTCGCATTTTCTTAAGTCACGCTTTCGGAGAAGAAAATGTCGGATTATACCAGCTTATTTTCCCTGTCTACGGTCTCTGTCTTTCTATCAGTACATTTGGTATCCAGACGGCTGTTTCACATATGGTCGCGGAAAAAATGTCGGCAGACACAGACCGCACTCCCTGTTCTGCTTTTTCTGATTCCAAACGACAAAAAGAAGCCGGAAACATCCTTGCAGTTTCTCTCGGCTTCACGATTTTTCTATCCCTGATTGAATTATATGTTCTTCAAAAAAACGCATCCTATATTGCAGTCGCTTTTTTAGGAGATGCCAGATGCGAAAACCTCCTTCTCATCATCTCCTACGCTTTACCCTTCGCCGCAATACACAGTTGTATCTGCGGATACAGCTTCGGTCTTCAACAAACAAAATTACCAGCTTTGTCGCAGCTTATTGAACAATCTGCAAGAATTCTTTTTGTCATACTGCTCTTTTTCTTTACAAAAAACACCGGAAGAGCTCCCTCTGTAAAACTTGCCGCCGCCGGAATTGCTGCAGGGGAAATTACTGCCGCACTTTTTTCGATACAAATGCTCAACAGACAGAACCGCCCTCATTACACTCCTTCCACTCCCGCAATTTTCCGTACTTTCAGAAAGTTGTTCCGTCTGTCTGTTCCTCTTACCGCTAATCGGGCGGCAGTCACTTTACTTCAAAGTATCGAAGCCGCTTCTATTCCGACTTTTTTAAAAATCTATGGCATGACTTCATCCGAAGCGCTTCGCCTGTACGGCGTACTGACTGGAATGGCGCTCCCATGTATTCTGTTCCCTTCGGCGCTCACTTCCTCCATCGGAACGGTATTAATGCCTGCTGTCAGTGCAGCACAGGCGTCCGATAATAAGAAACGCATCATTCAATTACTGAAACAATCTGTAGGAAGCTGTTTTATCTTAGGTCTTGGATGCTGCCTTTTCTTTCTTATCTTCGGAAAATTTCTCGGAACAATTCTATTCCACAGTTCAACTGCCGGAGATTTTATTCTTACCCTTTCATGGATCTGTCCGTTTCTCTACACAAATACAGCCCTCACAAGCGCCATCAACGGACTCGGAAAAACCTTCTATACTTTTTTGATCAATACCGCCGGTCTGCTTGTCCGCATTGCCGGAGTCTTTCTTGCAATTCCATATTTTGGAATACAAGGGTACTTGATCGGACTTCTTGTAAGTCAATTTCTCGTGTTTGGAATCGCGGTTCTGCTTCTATCCATCCACTTTTACAAAGAACCTTCTCATCTGTAGACGATATGCATTTTGCACATCGTCTGCAGAGCTTTACGAAACTACATATAACCTAAAAACAATTTCACTAGCATAGGATTTACATACAATTCTGTAATAATCCCTAAACTCATCATCAATCCCACAAAAATCGTTTTCTGTCTGTTCCACAGTCTTTCTCCTGATGTACAGCAATATTTCAAAAGCACAAAATAAGCCGGTATGTAGAAAAGAAATTGGGGACAAACTCCGATAAGACACAAAAGACATCCTTTCATTCCCATATTCGTTGCCGCCAACGAGACAAGAACTCCTGCCGATACGCCTGTCCACCCAAGAAATATCCCGGCACTTATTTTTCGCAGCTTTGTAAGCGCCATACCCGAAAGAAGAAAAAATGGGACGAAGCGTATTCTAATCAGATACCACAAATATTCCGTTTCATCTATCTTGATATTTCGAAACTGTTCCAAGAAATAGTCACTGAACAAATCCGGAGACGCAACATATTTCTCAGCAATAAAATTCACATAAACAATTCCAATCAAAAATCCCGGCATAAACAAAGCCGCCAACTGCTTTCTCGCATGAAATATCTTCATCCTTATTCTTCATTCCTCCTGCTATCCGCACAAAATCTCACCTTTCTTAGTATGTGCTTTACGCTTTCATTGATATTTCATTATATGCCGGAACTTTCTCATTATTCATATACTGTGCCGCCTCTAGCTTTCGTATTTTACTGCATACGCCATCAGTGATGCGACAGTTTTTGCATCTTCAATTTCCCCTGTAAATATTTTTTCTTTTAACTCTTCCAAAGAGTACGCTTTCAAATCAATAAACTCATCTTCATCCAAATGCTGTTTTGAAGGGATCAGATCTTTTGCAACATAAACCTCAATCTTTTCATTACAAAACGCAACTGTCGTCCGAAGAGTAATCAGCCATTCTAATTTTTCACTTCTATATCCTGTCTCCTCTTCTAATTCCCTTGCAGCACATTCGATTCCCGGCTCTTCTTCAGCATCCAGTGCCCCTGCGGGTATTTCCAGTGTATATCGCTCCAACGCATTCCGATACTGACGCACCATAAGAATCTTCCCATCTTTTGTCACCGGGACTACCGCAGCAGCTCCTTTGTGTTTAATAAAATCCCATATAACAGTATGATCTCCGTTAATCTCCATTGTATCCTGATAAAAATCAATAATTTTCCCTTTGAATTTCAGTTCCCTGTTCACTCGTTTAATCTGTTCGCTCATCCTCTTTTTTCTCCTTTCTCTTCTTTCTCTTCTTTCTCTTTTTGCACAATGATCCGCCAATTTATTCAATCACAGGAAGTGCTAAAAGACACATTCCGGAATTGTAAGCGACCGCCAAGGTCTCGGGCAAGCCCGGACTTTGGCTCGTCGTCATTGCAAAAAAGAAAGCCCTCGTCTTTCGACAAGGGCTGGTCTTTCATCTGCTGTTATGATTCTTTGCTATTTCGCATAATCTGTCGCCCGTGACTCACGGATTACATTGACTTTAATCTGTCCAGGATACTCAAGTTCAAATTCAATCTGTTTTGCAATATCCCTTGCCATAAGCACCATATCATCATCAGATACCTGCTCCGGAACTACCATAACTCGAATCTCTCTACCTGCCTGAATGGCAAAAGATTTATCCACGCCTTTAAACTGGTTGGTAATCTCTTCTAACTGTTTCAATCTGTTGGTGTATGTTTCGATCGTCTCGCGTCTTGCACCTGGTCTTGCCGCTGAGATTGTATCGGCCGCCTGCACTACACATGCGATCAATGTCTGCGGTTCAACATCTCCGTGATGTGATTCCACAGCGTTGATTACGGTTGCAGATTCTTTATATTTTCTACAAAGATCCACACCGATCTGAATATGTGACCCTTCTACATCATGGTCGATAGATTTTCCTATGTCATGCAGGAGTCCGGCACGTTTTGCCATTCTGACATCTATACCGATTTCACCCGCAAGAAGTCCTGATAACTGTGCTACTTCTATCGAATGTTTCAATGCATTCTGTCCATAGCTTGTTCTGAACTTCATACGTCCGAGAAGCCGGATCAGCTCTGGATGGATTCCAGGCACACCTACTTCTAAGGCTGCCGCTTCTCCTTCTTCTCTGATCATCGTCTCGACTTCTTTCTGCGCCTTTTCTACCATCTCTTCAATTCTCGCCGGATGAATACGTCCATCTACGATCAAACGTTCAAGCGCGATTCTTGCAACTTCCCTGCGGATCGGATCAAATCCGGATAACACAACTGCTTCCGGAGTATCGTCAATAATCAGTTCCACACCGGTCAAAGTCTCAAGTGTACGGATATTTCTGCCTTCACGACCGATAATACGTCCTTTCATCTCGTCACTTGGGAGCTGCACTACAGAAATTGTTGTTTCTGCAACATGATCAGCTGCACATCTCTGGATTGCATTGACAACATATTCTTTTGCTTTCTTGTCTGCCTCTTCCTTCGCCTGTGTCTCCAATTCTCTGACCATTTTTGCAGTGTCATGCTTAACATCTTCTTCAACAGTTTTCAACAGATATTCTTTTGCCTGTTCGGAGGTAAGTCCTGAGATTCGTTCCAGTTCCTGCACACGTTTCTGATTCAGCTCTTCTACCTTGGCTTCCCGCTGACGAAGCTGGTCTTCTTTCGCCGTAAGCTTCGACTCCCGATGTTCTAACATATCGGAACGCTTATCAACTGCCTCTTCTTTTGCCAGCACCCTTTTCTCATAGCGCTGTAATTCCGCTCTTCTTTCTTTCGTCTCCTTTTCAAGATCATTCTTCGTCTTGATAGATTCTTCTTTTACTTCCAAAAGAGCTTCCTTTTTCGTTGTTTCAGCAGTCTTCACAGCATCATCGATGATCTCTCTTGCTTTCGCCTCTGCATTTCCGATCTTGCTGTCCGCATTCTTTTTCAGACCGGAAATCGTCATAAAACGAGAAACCACCCCAACTATCAAAGCGAGTGCCGCGGCAAGTAAAATAGCAATCACTAAATCTACTTGCACAGGAGCACCTCCTTATTAAATTTTCATTGTACATATTACTTAAATACAACACTTAAATTTTATACTGTTTTCACAACAATGTCAAGCATCGTCATTACAATTTTGTATCACTTGACGGACGGTTTCATAACGAAATCCTTTCCGCCCGAAATAACCATATATTTTCTGCTTTTCCGCCTCATCCACCGTATTTGGATCAAAATGTTTTTTCCTTAAAATTCGTCGAATAGCCGCCTCTTCTCCTTCTTCTTCGTAACAGATCTCCAATGCATTTTCCGCTATTTCTGAAGAAATCCCCTTTTGCATCAAAGCCATTCGAATCTCTTTTCTGCTCTTTGAGCCCTGTTTGCTCCTCACAAAATTTTCTGCATACCGCGCATCATTAATATACCCAAACGATTTGACATATTCAACAGCCTGATCCACTATGTCAGGAGGATACAGCCCTTGCCGAAGCTTTTCCCGCAAAGCTTCTTCTGTTCGATCCATATCTTCCAAAAGATGCATCGCCCGAAGTTTTGCTCTTTTCAATATCACTTCTTGTCGTATTTTTTGCTCTGTTTCAGGAGAAAGTTCTTCCCCGATCTTAATGCAAAAACGTGAGACTTCTCCTTTATAAAGGACAAAAGCAAATGTTTCGTCAAGATAAATTTTAAACTTCGTTTTTGTACATGGCTCGATTTTAGTAACTATCATTCGTTTCCATCACCTTTTAATGCAAGGTCATCGCTTTTTTCTTTTTGAACCTTCTCTTTTTTCGATTCTTTCGGCTCTGTTCCGGTCTGCGCTTCAGGGACAGTTCCAAGCTGATAATGTTCCCGTACTTTCTTTTCTAATTCTTCCATTACTTCCGGATGTGCCGACAAATAGGTCTTCGCATTTTCACGGCCCTGTCCGATCTTATCTCCTTCATATGCATACCATGCTCCGCTCTTTTTCACCAAATCAAGTTTCGTTGCCAAATCAAGGATATCTCCTTCTTTTGAAATTCCCTTTCCGAACATAATATCAAATTCCGCTTCTTTAAACGGCGGTGCAATCTTATTTTTCACAATCTTGATACGAGTATGGTTTCCGACCATCTCTCCGCTTTGCTTCAGAGTCTCTGTCTTTCTGACATCCATACGGACAGACGCGTAAAATTTAAGCGCTCTTCCTCCGGTTGTCGTCTCCGGATTTCCAAACATCACTCCGACTTTTTCTCGAAGCTGATTGATAAAGATCACAATACAATTCGACTTGCTGATTACCGGTGTCAGTTTTCGAAGCGCCTGAGACATCAGTCTTGCCTGCAGTCCGACATGACTGTCTCCCATATCGCCTTCAATCTCCTGTCTCGGCACAAGAGCCGCAACAGAATCGACTACAATGATATCGATCGCTCCTGAACGCGCCATCGTCTCCGCTATCTCCAATGCCTGATCTCCGCTGTCCGGCTGTGAGATATAAAGTTCATCTATATCAACGCCTATATTCTTCGCATATACTGGATCAAGCGCATGTTCTGCATCAATAAATCCCGCAATACCGCCCCTTTTCTGAACTTCCGCAATCATATGAAGCGCAACCGTCGTCTTACCACTGGACTCAGGACCATAAACTTCAATCACACGTCCTTTCGGAACGCCGCCCAATCCAAGTGCGATATCCAAGCTTAAGCACCCTGTAGGAACCGTTTCCACAGCCACATGAGCACCTGATTCTCCAAGCTTCATCACCGCGCCTTTTCCAAAATCTTTCTCAAGCTTCGCAATCGCTGCGTCCAATGCTTTTTTCTTCTCATCATTTCCTGCCATAATAAAATGTCTCCTTCTTTATATCGAATTTTTCAGTATCGAACAGTTGTTCGCTTCTGTTATTATAGTATTATACTTATTTTAAATTGTCAACAACATTTTTATTTTTTAAAGCAACATATCCGAACCGTTTTTCCTCTGTTTTCCCTCTGCATGCAGCTGATTTTTCATTCAGGATACCATATTTTGCTCTCCCACACAATCCAATGACAGACTTCCTTGCGCAAGAAAGAACAGCCAGAATCACTGGAAGCTCCAAGAGGCACATTCCGGGATTGCAAGCGGTCGCCAAGCTCTCTGGCAAGTCCGGACTTTGAATCGTCACCATTACAAAAAGGGCGTCCTCCTGCAAAAGGAAAACGCCCAAACAAGTCAAAGATCAGACAAAAGTCTTTTCCTGACTGCAACTTGATCTTGCCATATAAAGAAAATTTTTCTCAAAATTCTCACTATCTTTCCTCTCGGAAATAGTTCAATCCACAGCTCTTTGGCTGTGCATGTTCTTTACTTCTGCGCATACTTGTAATCACAAGCACAAGTATCGTCGCAATATATGGGAACATATCATAGATCTGCGCCGGAAGTCCCGGAATATTAACATACATACGCATAATTGTAAGTCCGCCGAACACAAGCGCCACAAGCATTCCTCTTGCCGGACTCCATGTAGCAAAAATAACAAGGGCTACCGCAAGCCATCCGTAACCGCTGACACAGTTATGCACCCAAACACCGGAAGTTGTAACCATACTCATATACATCCCGCCGATCCCGCAGATTCCTCCGCCGATCACTGTCGCCAGATACTTATACAATGTTGTATTAATTCCTGCCGCATCCGCAGTTGCCGGATCTTCCCCAACAGCCCGAAGGTTCAGTCCGACTCTTGTACGGTTAAAAAACCAAGTCATAACAATCGCTGCAGCGATCGCAAAATAAACAACCCAGTTATATTTAAATAAAAGAGGTCCCAATACCGGAATTTCTGAGAGCACCGGAATATCCAATCCCGAAAACGCTTTCTTTGTCACCTCGGATACCGCCACATAACCGCCGGCTTTCTGACCGATATACTCTCCAAAGAAATTTCCGAAACCGGTTCCGAAAATCGTCAATGTCAATCCGGTTACATTTTGATTTGCCCGAAGTGTGATCGTCAGGAAGCTATAGATTAAAGCTCCCAGAGAGCCTGCCATAAACGAAGTGATCAGCGCGATTACAGAAGAAACCACTCCGTTCGGATTTCCGCCCGAAGCAATCACCGCCTGCTCATAATAATATGATCCTGCAAGTCCGGTAATTGCCCCCATGAACATCATTCCCTCAACACCAAGATTTAAGTTTCCTGATTTTTCTGTCAGTATTTCGCCAAGCGCTCCTAAAAGAAGCGGTGTTCCAGCCAATACTGCCGCAATAAACAATCCGTTCAACGTATTAAGCATGATGTTCCTCCTTTCCTCTTCCGATCAACTTATATGTGATGAAGAACTCACAGCCAAGCATAAAGAATAAAATAATACCGATGAGCAGATCTGCCGCCGATGCCGGAATTTTAAACTGTGTCTGAATTGCATTCGCTCCACGCTCAAGCATGGCGATAAACACAGACACGACAAGCATTCCGAAAGGATTCATTTTCGCAAGCCATGCAACCGTGATCGCTGTAAATCCAACTCCGCCTGCTGTTCCCTCTGTAATCGTAAAATCAGATCCTGCAAATTGAAGCATTCCCACAAGTCCGCAAAGTGCTCCTGATAAAAACATCGTTCTTCTAAATACCTTGCCTACATTAATTCCCGCATATCTGGCAGTATTATTACTCTCTCCTACAACCGCAATCTCGTATCCTTGCTTTGTCTTATTAAAATAAATATAAGATACAACAACAAGAACAAGCGCCAAAATCCAACCCCAGTGCACTCCGAACACTTTTGTCAAACGCGCTCCCGGAACAAGCATCGCAATTTTCGGATAGCTGCTTCCCGGCGCTTTCCATGGACCGTTCATAAGATATTTAATAAATGCCAATGCAATATAATTCAGCATCAAAGTAAACAGCGTTTCATTCGTCCCCCACTTTGCTTTACAGACAGCAGGAAGCAGACCATACAGACCGCCAGCCACAATCGATGCCAGCATCATGAGAATAACAAGCGGGATCTTCGGAAAAATGTGTGCCGTAAAAAGACCAAATGCGCCTGCCGCAACTGCTCCGACCAAGATCTGTCCTTCTGCTCCGATATTCCAGAATTTCATTTTAAATGCGAAAGAAATTCCGATTGCAGTGATCAACAGCGGAATTGCAATCTTTATCGTTTCATAAGAGACAGTTTTCGTTCCCCATGCACCTTTTATCATAGAAATATATACCGAAAACGGATTATGTCCGAGCATCATAATCACAACGGCACCTGTTATAAGAGACAAAAGAAATGCAGCAGCGCGGATCGTCCATGCCTGCTTTTGAGAAATTGCATCTCTTTTCACCATTCGAAACAACGGTTCTTTCGCATGTGTTACATTGGAACTCATTCTGTCACCTCCTCTTTTTCCGTGTCTTGTTCTGTACGGATCATCATTAGTCCGATCTCTTCTTTCGTTACTTTTCTCGGATCGACAATACCGCTTACTTTTCCGCCGCACATAACCATAATGCGATCTGAAAGCTGCATAAGCACATCTAGATCTTCACCGATAAATACAACCGCAACCCCTTTTTTCTTTTGTTCGTTCAACAGATCATAAATCCTGTAAGACGCATTGATATCAAGTCCCCTTACCGGATACGCAACGATCAGAACAGAAGGCTGGCATGCTATCTCTCTTCCCAAAAGGACTTTCTGCACATTTCCTCCCGAAAGTCTTCCTACCGGGGTTTCCACGCCCGGAGTTACGATCTCCAACTCTTTGATCAGTTTTTCTGCAAGCTCTTTCGGACTTTTCCGATCTACAAAAATCCCTTTGTTTGTCTTATAGCTTCTAAGCATCACATTATCTGTCATATCCATTCCGGCAACAAGTCCCATTCCGAGACGATCTTCAGGAACAAACGCCATGGAAATTCCCTTTTTCGCAATTTCATCAGGACTCAGCCCTAAAATACGTTCTTTTACCGCACCTTTTTCCGACGATTCAGAATAAAGAACAGATCCGCCGACAGACGGGTAAAGACCTGCGATCGTCTCACACAATTCCTTCTGCCCACTTCCTGCGATTCCCGCAATTCCAAGAATCTCGCCTGCATAAGCATCAAAAGAAACATTGTCTAAAGCTTTCACTCCTTCTCCACTCAGACAGGTAAGGTCGATCACACGAAGACGTTTTCCTCCTCTTTTCACTTCCGGTCGTTCGATTTCAAGGCTGATCGGACGTCCGACCATCATTTCCGTAAGCTGATCCGGATCTGTATCGGCAGTCTCAACAACTCCGATATACTCTCCCTTTCTCAAAATGGCAACCCGATCTGATATAGACATAACTTCATTTAATTTATGTGTAATAATAATAATCGATTTTCCATCCTTTTTCATATTTCTCAAAACCGCAAACAGCTTTTCTGTTTCCTGCGGAGTAAGAACCGCCGTCGGCTCATCCAAAATCAGGATATCTGCACCTTTATACAATACTTTTAATATCTCGACTGTTTGTTTTTCCGAAACAGACATATTATAGACTTTTTTTGTCGGATCAAGGTCAAACCCGTATTTCTTCGCCAGTTCCGCCACTTTTTGATTGATTTCCCGACGTTTTAATACAGCTTTGCCTTCCAATCCAAGCACGATATTTTCTGCTGCCGTCAACACATCCACAAGCTTAAAATGCTGATGGATCATTCCGATTCCGAGAGCAAAAGAATCTTTCGGAGAACGAATCGTTACCTCCTCTCCTTTCACATAAATCTCTCCATAATCCGGGAAATAAATCCCTGACAACATATTCATCAATGTCGTCTTTCCACTTCCGTTTTCACCGAGAAGCGCAAGGATCTCTCCCGTTTTCAGTTCAAGATCCACATTTTTGTTAGCAACGACTTTACCGAACGTTTTCGTCACACGATGCATTTTTATTGCATACTGCGCTGCGTCTCCCAAATTCTCTTCCTCCTTTTTCTTATGCCTGAACTTCCAGTATCTTCATAGAAGCCTCATAAAACAAAGCGGACAAGTCCGCCTTAACCTTTCCCTGCTATAAACAAAGCCGTCCGAAGACGGCTCTGTTTTCATTCTTCCAAAATTTATCTTTAAAGATTCACGTTTCGGAATTATTTTTAAATTACTGAACTACATTACATCCTTCAATGATATACTGCCATGACGGTGCGGAAGCTTCTTCCTGCTCCGGGAAATGATCTCCCTCTGCAACTTCGATCTTTTCACCATCCGGACTTACACCTTTAAGCGGACCACCAAACACAAAAAGTTCTCCTTTTTTCAGAGCATCTGCTGCTTTGTCGATTGCTTCCTGTGTTCCCTCAGCCGCAATCTTTTCGTTCAAAGGTGACAGATAAACAGCGCCGTCTGCATAACCTTTACACCAATCAACCGGAATCTCTTTTCCGTCAATTACTGCTTTTACAGCCTCTGTCACATAAATTCCCCAGTCGATACGCGGAGAAATCAAAGATGCGTTCGGAGCAGCTTCAATCATATCGTTATTGTATCCAACCTGCCATACACCGTTATCCTCTGCTGTCGTTGCCGGAGCTGTAGAATCTGAATGCTGAGAAATCACATCACATCCACGGTCAATAAGCGCTTTCGCAACCTGAGATTCGATCGTCGGATCGTTCCATGAATTTGTATACATAATATCCATTGTCACATCCGGATTCACACTCTTTGCACCGAGGTAAAATGCTGTATATCCGCTGATAACTTCTGCAAACGGATGTGCCGCAACATAACCTAATTTATTTGTCTCTGTCTTAAGTCCTGCTGCAATACCTGCCAAATAGCGTCCTTCATAAATGGAAGCAAAATAATTATGGAAGTTGTCCAAACCTGCATCTGATGCCTGGAATCCTGTCGCATGACAGAACTGAACATCCGGATATTCTGCCGCTACTTCTTTTACATAATCTTCAAAACCAAAACTCGTTGCGAAAATGATATTACATCCTGCTTCTACAAGCTCTCTAAGAGCTGTATCACATTCAGCATCTTCCGGCACGTTATATTTGTTAATGATCTGGTCATCACTTAATCCCAGTTCTTTCTGCATTTCCTTTGTTCCCAGATCATGATTGTATGTATACCCCATATCACTCGGATCGGAAATATGTACAAATCCTACCTTAATTTCATCTTTCGGAATTCCTTCCGTCGCTTCTTTTTTGGAGTCTCCTCCTTTGTCTTTGCCTGAGTCTGCCGCCGGAGCTCCGCACCCTGCAACAAGAGTGACTGCCATAGCTGCACACAAGAATACGCTGAGCATTTTCTTTTTCATTATTTTTCCTCCTTTTATTTCGTTCTTTTCAAAAGAACGCCGCTCGTTAAAAAAGCTATCCACTTTTCAGAAATCCGCCTTCAAATGGATAGCTACATACCTATATTACTATTCAAACTATCAGAAGTCAATCCCTAACACTTTATAATCCTGATCTTCTACTGCCTTTTTCAAAATGTCGTCATCAATCTCCTTTGCTAATACGACAACTGCCGTTCCTGCTTCATGACTTACCTCCGCCTGTTCCACTCCATCTAATGCTTCAAGAACTTTCTTCACTCTTGCCTCACAATGTCCGCACATCATTCCTTCAATTCTCATTGTCTTTTTCATTTCTTTCTTCTCCTTTTCTTTTTTTAATTCTCTTTGCTCTTTCTGCTTTCCTTTCCTGTCTTTTGACACGTCATATAACCGGAACCAATTCAGCCGCAATGCGTTGCTTACTACGCAAACACTTGATAAACTCATCGCAGCAGCTCCAAACATCGGATTTAACTGCCAGCCAAAAATTGGAATCCAAATTCCTGCCGCCAGCGGAATCCCAATCACATTATAGAAGAATGCCCAAAACAGATTTTCATGAATGTTCCGAAGAGTTGCCCTGCTCATACGAATCGCTGCCGGAACGTCGCTTAAACGACTTTTCATAAGCACAATATCTGCCGCATCAATCGCTATATCCGTTCCCGCTCCGATCGCAATCCCGATATCTGCACGTGTAAGAGCCGGCGCATCATTAATCCCATCTCCTACCATAGCTACTTTCGCATTCTTTTTCAATGTCCGTATTACATTTTCTTTACCGTCAGGCAGAACACCTGCGATCACTTCATCTACCCCTGCCTGTGTACCGATTGCCTTCGCTGTACGCTCATTGTCCCCTGTCAGCATGACAACCTTAATCCCCATATTTTGAAGTTCTCTGATTGCCTGCGGACTGTCTTCTTTTATCACGTCGGCAACTGCAATCATACCGAGCAGTTCTTCGTTCCTTCCGAAAAACAACGGCGTTTTTCCCTCCGATGCCAGTCTCTGCGCCTGCTGTCTTACTTCATCCGGGATCACAGCCTTTTTCTCTGCAAATTTCAAATTGCCGCCAAAATATTGATCACCTCTGATTTCACCGGATAACCCATTTCCTGAAACTGCCCGAAAATTTTCCGCCTCTTCCTCAGGATGGATCTTTTCTTCTTCCGCCTTTTTCAAAACAGCATACGCCAACGGATGCTCACTTTTCTTTTCCAAAATATATGCATAAGCAAGGAGTTCCTTCTCACCAAACGGTTTGTTCGGAAGAATATCAGTCACTACAGGTTTCCCTTTTGTGATCGTTCCCGTCTTATCCAGCACTACAACCTCTGTTTTTCCCGTTTCCTCAAGAGATACCGCCGTCTTAAACAAAATTCCGTTTTTCGCCCCTACTCCGTTTCCAACCATGATCGCTACCGGTGTGGCAAGCCCGAGCGCACACGGACAACTGATAACGAGAACCGAAATTCCACGCGCAAGCGCAAAGCCGATTGTTTCTCCAAGCACAAGCCATACGAGGATCGTCACTGCAGCGATTGCCATAACAACCGGCACAAATACCCCTGAAACTTTATCTGCCACTTTTGCAATAGGCGCTTTTGTGGCAGCCGCGTCGCCTACCATACGAATAATCTGAGAAAGAGTTGTATCTTCCCCGACTCTCGTCGCCTCACATCTTAAGAAACCGGACTGATTGATCGTCCCGCCTGATACACTATCCCCTTCTTTCTTATCCGCCGGAATGCTTTCCCCGGTCAGCGCCGATTCATCAACTGCCCCGTTTCCTTCCAAAACAATTCCATCGACAGGAATATTTTCCCCCGGGCGCACAACAAACAGATCTCCTTTTCGCACCTGTTCAATCCCGACTTTTACTTCTTCTTTTCCTCGTACGACAGTTGCCGTTTTCGGCGCAAGATCCATAAGCCCTTTCAGTGCGTCTGTCGTCTTTCCCTTTGACCTTGCCTCCAAAAGTTTTCCAACTGTAATCAGGGTCAGAATCATTGCCGCAGACTCAAAATAAAACTCATGCATATATGACATCACCAAAGCCGTATCTGCGCGCATCTGCGCATCGGTCATCGCAAACAATGCATACACACTATACCCATATGACGCACCAGCCCCCAAAGCTACAAGCGTATCCATATTTGGCGCTTTATGAAGAAGTCCTTTCATTCCGCTTATAAAAAATTTTTGATTGATCACCATTACGGCCGTTGTCAGCAAAAGCTGTATGATCCCCATTGCCACATGGTTATTTTCTAAAATCCCCGGCACTTTCCATCCCCACATCATATGTCCCATCGACAGGTACATCAGTGGAATCAAAAAGCAAAGCGAAGCGATCAGACGTCTTTTCATTTTCGGAGTTTCTTTATCTTTAAGCTCCTCTCTCTTCCCGCTTCCTTCCGCTTTGCCCGCACCTTTTTCCTGTTTTTCTTTTTCTTCTGCCTGATATCCGGCAGCCTCCACCGCTTCAATAATCGCCTTCGGATCAACGTTTCCTTCGACTCCCATAGAATTTGTCAAAAGATTTACAGAACAAGAAGTAACTCCTTCCAGTTTTGACACGGCCTTTTCTACACGGGCGCTGCATGCCGCACAGCTCATTCCCGTAACTTCATATTGTTTCAACCGATCTCCTCCTTCCAATTCTTCATTTTCTTTATTTTCTTCATTCTTTCTATACTTTTCAAGTTTCAATTTGCCTGTCGCTTATTTCATCAGTTTCCTCAAAACCGTTACAAGTTCATCAATCGTTTCCTCCTTGCCTTCCTTTATATCTTCCGAAACGCAGGTCCGTATATGTTCCGCCAAAAGAACTTTATTAAAACTATTTAAAGCCGCAGTGATCGCTGATACCTGAATAAGAATATCCGGGCAATAAGCGTGGTTTTCTACCATTCTTCGAATCCCTCTCACCTGCCCTTCAATCCTGTTCAAACGATTTACCATCAATCTTGTTTCTTCTTCCGTCCGCATTTTTGTTCGATGTTCACATGCAGGACAAGTTTTCTCCTTCTCCATCTCTGTTCGCTCCTTCAAAATCATGTTCCGGTTTTCACCTGTTGTTTCTGCCTGTTCTCTTCCTTTTTCCTCTCGGCGCAGAAACATATACCCCTCTAAGGTATTTACCTCTGAGCGCATTATATACCCTGGCTGGGTATAATGCAAGTATATTCTACAAAAAATTATATCTTCTGATTTTTAAACGGAGATTATATGATCTTATTTTTGCATAAAGAAAGACAGCACAGGAAAACAGTTTGTCTTCCTGTACTGTCCTTTCTTCCATCTGTAAATTCCAGTTCAATCGAGAATAAAGTTTCAAAACTTCTTCCTCTATTCCTTCATATACAAATTGATAATCTCACCATCTGCAGTCTGAGCGATCTTCTTGTATACACTCTTTGAAACAGCCTGCATCTGTTCATATGTCGTCTCATCTAAGGAAATGATTTTCGTTCCGCTCTCTTTGATCACCTGGATCTTTTCATTCATCCGCTCGTCCGATTTTTCTCTGGCATATTGCTTTGCAATTTCCTGTGCTTCAATCAAAATCTCTCGATCCTCTTTCGGAAGATTGCTATAGAATTTTTCGCTGATAATCAAAGAGATCAGATGCGGCACATGATTCGTCTCAATTATATAATCCTGCTGCTCATAAAGTCTGTTTGAAACAATCACCTCATATGGATTTTCCTGTGCATCGATCGTATTTTGCTGAAGTCCGATATACACTTCACTAAAATTCATCGGAGTCGGATTTGCCCCAAGCGCTTTCCAAAACGCAAGCTGATACGGATCTTCCATCGTTCGGATCTTCTGTCCTTTAAAATCAGAGATCGTCTCCACTTTTTTATTTGTTGACATCACACGAAACCCCTGATCTGCATAGCCTAACAATTCATATCCCGCGCTTCGATAAGACTCCTGCATTTTTTCCATAAATTCCGCATCATCCACGGTTTCCCGCATAGATTCAATATCCTGAAATACACAAGGCATATCAAAGACAGCCGTATCCTTAATGAAATTCACCTGCGGAGCCGTATTTTGCACAACAAACGGAATATCGCCGTCATAACAGCTCTCCAGTAGTTCTCTGTCTCCGCCAAGCACACTGTTTGGATACACACTGATCTTAATCCTTCCGCCACTTAGGCGATCTGCCTCTTCTGCAAATTTTTCCGCATAGATCTGAGTCACAGTATCTTCCGGACTTGCTGTTCCCAACGGATATGCATACCGCTGTTCCCCTTTGCCTTTTCCTGTATCACTTGCGCATCCCAAAACCGCCACACTCAAAAGTCCGGTCGTTAATACCACCGCCGCCGTTCTGAACAATCTTTTTCTCTCTTTCATACTAAGTTCGCTCCTTCGCACTTTTTCTGATTATGACAACAAGACAAGGCTGACTGCAGGTATAAAGGTAATGACAAGAAGCGCCAACAAGAAGCAGACGATCATCGGCATTGCCTTCTTTGCAATTTCCATTACCGGCACTTCTGTCAGAGAACTTGCCACAAACAGATTCACTCCGATCGGCGGAGTAACAAATCCGATTGCAAGATTTACGACCATAATGATACCAAAATGAATCGGATCAATCCCTGCCGCCCCCACAATAGGAAGCAAAATCGGTGTTAAGATCAAGATTGCCGGCGTTGTATCCATCACCATACCAACGACAAGAAGGAACAAATTGATCACAAGAAGCAGCACAATTTTATTTGTAAAATGGGTCAATATCCATCCGCTGATTTCCTGCGGAACCTGCATCAGTGTCAGCACTCTGGAAAAAGCGGTTGATGCCGCTAAAATAAACAGAATCGGAGCATATGTTCGAATCGATTCCACAAGAATATTCCAAATATCTTTCACCTTGATACTTTTATACACAAAGATACTGATCACAAACGCATAGAAAACAGAGATTACCGCCGCTTCTGTCGGAGAAGCAATTCCCGTATAAATGCATCCCAGTATAATAACCGGACTTAAAAGTGCAAACGCACTGTCTTGGAGCACTTTCAAAAAGCCCTTTTCATGAAGCGCTCCGACCATCGCCTCTTTCTTCTCTTTGTCTTCCCCATGTTTCTTACAATATCCGATCGAGTAAATGATCAAAAGTCCGCCAATCAAAAGTCCTGGCAGAATTCCTGCAAGAAACAGATCGCTTACCGATGCTCCTGAAGCCATTGCATACATGATAAACGGGATGCTGGGCGGAATGATTACACCTAACCCGCCAGCCACTGCAACAAGAGACGTAGAAAATTTTTTGTCATATCCCATTTCGATCAGGATCGGGATCGTCATACTTCCGACCGCCGCCACCGTTGCCGGAGCCGATCCTGAAATCGCTCCGTAGAACAAACAGGTGACAATGACCGCGCAAGGCATTCCCGCAGTCTTCTTGCCCATAAAAAATGCAAATACATCAAACAGCTTTCTCGAAATACCGCCTCTCGCCATAATAATTCCGGACAACACAAACATCGGAACTGCCAAAAGCGGAAAACTGTCAAGACCTCCTAACATAGATCGGATAACAAAAGTTCCGCTTGCCGTAAAAGAAGGGTCGAACATTCCCGGAAGCACCGACACAATCCCAAGGGAAATCGAAACCGGAATCGCAACGATCAGACAGATGACAAATATAAGAAATACAACAACCGATGACATCCTATTCTCCCTTCCTCACCCAAACATTCTTCCACTCTGCAATCCATCTTTGAAAAATACGGATTGCACAGAGAATAAAACCTACAAGCGGAGCTGCCTGCACATAATACATCGGAATCCCCATCGCAGGACTCACTTGTCCATTTTCTACAGCAGACATAAAATACTTCCACGCAAACGGAAGCAAATATAAAAACAGAATCAATTCAACTGTATGATTTGCAACCTTAAACATTGCCCTGCCACGTTTTGGAAACAACGCCACAAACTGTTCAATCTTAATAGAAATGCATCGTTTTGTACAATAACTGACGCTCAAAAATCCCGCCCATATAAACAGATACCTTGTCAGTTCTTCCGACCATGACAGAGATGCCCCGAGCGCATATCTGGAAAAGACCTGGATTCCCATAATTACCGCCATAGCCCCGAGAGATATGACAAGCAATCCTTCTTCAAGATATTCATCAATCCATTTTACAATCTTTCTCATATGCCCTCCTTAAACATTGTATTTTCCTGCCCTCTCCCCCCTCTCGGAAGATTACAGACTCTCGTGCAAAAGTGTAAGAACTGTACGCAGTTCTGAAGCGCCCATCTGTCCCGGTGCAGACGCTTTTCCGACTGCTCCAAATGTAAGCGCCGATCCGAATACTTCGCCGCAAAGCCGGCTAATTACTCCTGTACCTGCCATGGACATTGTGATGATTGGTCTGCTGGCATGTTCTCTTACCATTTCTTCCGTTGCCGAAAGAAGTGTCAGAACATCTTTTTTATTCTGAGGCATCACTGCGATTTTCGGGATATCCGCACCAAGTTCCTGCATTTTACAAAGGCGTGACACAATCTCATCCTGCGAAGGTGTTTTGTGAAAATCATGGTTCGAGGCAACGACTTTCACATTATGCAAATGAGCTGTTTCCACAACTGCTTTCACCGCTTCGTCTCCTGTAAACGCTTCTACATCTACAAGATCGATAAGTTCTGTTTCAGCCGCCATCTGATTCAGTTTTACATAAACGTCCTCTTCAATCGCTTTTTCTCCGCCTTCTTTCGACGTACGGAACGTAAACAAAATCGGAGTATCCCCAAGCGCTTTTCTCAATGCCGCCATCGTCTCTTTTGTCTTGTCAAAATCAAAAATATCCTCATACCAGTCTACGCGCCATTCAACGACATCTGCCGTCGTCTCATTGATCTTCCGCGCCGCCTCAAGGATCTCTTCTTTTGTAGTTCCTACGATCGGTACGCAGATTTTCGGAATACCTGCGCCAATCTCTATATTTCTGACCTTTACTGTTTTCATATCTCTTACCTCTCCTTACCTTATCTGACTGATTCTCACAATACAGTCTTACACTTCCTGTTGCGAATTTTTCAATAGTTTACCATATCTCACATTGACAAACAACGCCAAAACAACGCCGATTACCGTGATGATGATATTCATTACGATAACACTTTCTGCAGTCATTTTTGCTGCCGCAGTAAGGATCGTATAATTACATAAACTGGAGGCGATCATAACAAGGCTTGTGATCGTTCCTTTGATCTTTGGAAAAAGATCGTTCACGACTGCTGTCGCCATCTGGAGAACTCCGCCTGCCGCCGAATATCCGATCACAAACGCTCCGATGTAGCAAATCTGCGGTGTTCTTACAAGATACACAAGCGCCAGCATAATCACGGAAATCAACGGATAGATTACAAGGAAGCGAACCTGTTTCACTTTCATAATCAAAAGACTCGTCACAACAAGAGCTGCCATCGTTCCTGCCGAATAATACGTCTGCATCATAGACACTTGATCTGATGCAATCCCCGCAATCTCCTTTCCGAAAGTCTGAGCGCAGTTAAGCCAAAGCTGAAAAGTTGCCGTACTTGTAAATCCGATCAAGATCAGCGCCACACTCTCTGCTGAAAAATGAGCATTTTTCAAATTATTGATCAAAGACTCTGATTTTCCGACACCTTCCACTTTCGGAAACGGCGCAAAAATTGCCAGCACGCCAAGCACTGCAATGGCAATTCCCGCAACAAGCGGAAGCGTCAGATATGACATCTTTGTTCCGGCGCAGATTCCCAAAAAGAACGGCATCAGAAGCTGTGCAATGGAAATAAAGAACTTAATTCCCATCGTCGCAATTCCGGTATATTTATATATAATTTCTGCAACCGCAGGATAGGTTGCCGTATCAAGAAATGAATTTGCTATTCCTCCAAGCACTGCCGCCACATATGCAACAGTTATATTCGGGGAAAATGCAATTCCTACAAAAAAGATAACATAAGAAGCACATCCGATCAAAACCGAAATTCTTCTTCCCAGTTTATCAGAGAGCGGTCCCGCAAACGGAAGTGAGATCAGACGTCCCAGTCCCAATGCCGCGGCGATCGCCGTCACACCCATAATATCTCCTGTCCCCCACTGCTCTGCAAGAAGTTCTTTAACAACCTGCTGACTGAGAATGGAACATCCGATTCCATGGATAAAATAATTTAAATAAAGGATAAGTGCACTTGGCAGGTATTTCTTATTCATTTTTTCTGTTTCCTTTCATACCGCGGTTCGGCAGTCCTATTCAACTGCCGATTTGATCCGCCGCTTTTTTATTTTTAATCGTACTTAATATCAAGAATTTCTTTCATATATTCAATCGGCATCTTCTGTCCTGTCCACAATTCAAATGCCGCCGATCCTTGGAAAAGCATCATTCCAAGACCGTTCATTGTCTTACACCCAACTTCTTTCGCCATTCGGAGCATCTCTGTCTCTCTCGGAGAATAAACAACGTCTGTTACGATCAGATCCGGTCGGAAAAAGGACTTGTCCGGAATATATGTTTTTCCTTCCAGCGGTTTCATTCCCATTCCGGTTGCATTTGCAAACAAATAACTGTCTGCGATCTCTTCTTTTAATTTATCCAAATCTGCAAGATCACATAAAACTGCTTTACATTTTGTTTTTTCATTGATCTTTCTCACTGTTTCCTGCGCGTTATCCCAAAATTTATCTTTCAGATTAAAGATAGACATTTCTTTTACTCCGTCAAGAGCCGCCTGAATCTCAATCGCTGTCGCCGCGCCGCCTGCTCCGACAATCGTCATTTTCTTTCCGATCACATCAATTTCATTATCTTTTAATGACTGCATGTATCCGATTCCATCCGTAATATGACCTGTCAAAACACCGTTGTCATTTACGATCGTATTGACCGCCCCGCACATTTCTGCTGCCGGAGAAAGCTTGTCCAAATATTTGTGCACAACTGTTTTATTCGGCATAGACACATTCGAACCTCTCATTTTTAATGCACGAAGTCCTTTTACCGCATCTTCCAATGTATCATTATCAACTTCAAAAGCAAGATACGCGTAATCTAAACCTAATTTTGCAAATGCTTCATTGTGCATTGCCGGTGAACTTGAATGACGAATCGGATAAGCCATAAGTCCGATCAATTCTGTATGTCCTGTAATTCTTTCTGCCATAATTTTTTCTCCTTTTTGTTTTAATCTCAAATGATTATTTTTCTTTTCACAACGTTTGTTAAATATCAAACAATCTCTCCGCCTCTATTATACGACTTCACTCTTCATACTTCTAATACATATTTTTTTGATTTTTAATAGTTTTTTGCTATCAATTATGGTACACTATAACTAATTTCTTTAACCGCTTTTGAAAGGAGATATTTATGACCTTAAACCAACTGCTCTACTTCCGGCAGGTCGCACGTTCTCAGCACTTTCGCCTCGCCGCAGAACAACTGAATATTTCTCAGCCAAGTCTGAGCCGTTCCATATCGAACTTAGAAGAAGAACTCGGAGTTTTACTGTTTGAACGTCAGGGACGTACCGTCACATTATCAAAATATGGAAAAATTTTCTTAGAACATACAGATAAAATTTTATCAGAAGTAAAAATTGCCGAAGAGCGAATGAAAAAATTATCCGGCAATGCCGGACATGTAGATATCGCTTACGTCTTTCCGCTTGCTGAACGGTACATTCCTCATACTGTACGCCGCTTTTTAAGCAAAGCAAAAAACAAGGACATCACTTTTAATTTTCATCAATCCCATACCGGTGAAATGATCAAGGGATTGAAAGAAGAAATCTACGATGTAATCTTCGGATCTTATGTAGAAAATGAACCTGATATCCAGTTTGTTCCGATCATCCGACAGGAAATGATCGTCATCACGCCCATCGGACATCCACTGTCTCTGAAGGAAAAAGTGTGCCTCCGCGATTTGGAAAACTACCCTCTCATCGGATACGATAAAACTTCCGGACTTGGGAAATTCACCAATCAGATTTACAATTCTTATTCTGTAAATCCGAACATCACCTGCGAATCTCCTGACGAAAATGCGATTGCTTCCCTTGTCGCGGAAAATTTCGGCATTGCTTTCGTTGCAAATGTTGATACACTGCGTCATTTTCCGCTGGAACGGCTTCTTCTAAGCGATGTTTCCTTATTCCACACGGTATACCTGGCCTATTTAAAAGACCATTATCAAATACCGGCTGTAAAAAATTTTATTTCTTTTATAAAGAAAGATGCCCGCTAAAATGTATTATGCACTTCTTTTCTTCACATATTCTGCGAATTTGTGCACAAGCGGAGGACTGTATTTTTCAACCGGCTGCGCCATGTAAATATACCGTTTCTGCCGTTGATTCCGCAAAGGAATAATTTCCAGATCAAGCTGATTCAAAATCGGAATTTTCGGCATAACGGCAATCCCGAAATTTTGCGCCACCAATCCTGCCATGCACCCGTCCTCCTCAATCTCATAAGCAATAATCGGACGGAGCTTTGCCTGTTCAAACATCCGGTCCACAACCGGACGAAGACCGCTGTTCTTCGTATAAAAGATCTGCGGATATGCTGCTGTCTGCTCCAGATCAACCGAGTCTTTCCCTGCAAGAGGATGTCCTTTCGGTACAACTACGACAAGGTTTTCTGTTCCGACTGCCGTAAAACAAATTTCCGGTTCATTTTCCGTCATAGAACAAAATCCAAGATCAAATTTTTCATTTTTAAGGCCCTCTACGATTTCAGATGTATTTCCAACCGTAAAATGAAACTTTACATTCAATTCTTCATATGTCCTGATAAAATCGCTCACAAGTCTGGGAACAAACTCACTTCCAAGCGTATAGATATACGCCACTTCAATGACTCCTTCTGTCTCTCCGGTCAATGACTTTACTTTTTTCACACCCTGTTCTAATGTTTCGAGCGCCTCGTCTACATATCCGCAGAAAAGTTTTCCATATTTTGTCAATGTAACGCCACGCCCCTGCTTCTCAAACAGCCGTGTCCCTAATTCTTTTTCCAAAGAACGGATTGCATGACTTAGACTTGGCTGCGACAGATTCAACTGTTCTGCTGCTTTTGTATAATGTTCGATCTGTGCCAGCCTGGAAAAATAATATAACTGATTCAGATTCATCTTCCTGCCCTCTTTCCTTTTGATCTTTGTTTTGTATAAAATAACACAAATCATAGATAATATCTATAGATTATTCGATAAATATTCATTTGTTGTACATTCCTTTTTTCTTTATAATGTGAACCGTAAACAGATTGTTAATCTAATATCAAACACTCTCCACATTCATTTTTGAATATTTATACTTATTTAACTTTAGCATCCATTACACACATAATTATTAAAACATCCTATTTATCAAAAAAAATAACAGGAGATCAGCTATGAAAAAAGATTACAAACACATTTTTGAACCTTTCACAGTCCGCCGTATGACTGTAAAAAACAGGATCATGATGACACCTATGGGGACAAACTACGGAGAACAAAGCGGAGAAATGAGTTTCCTCCATATTAATTATTATGAACAGAGAGCCAAAGGCGGAACAGGACTTATTATGGTAGAAAACGCAAGTATCGATTCTCCGGAAGGATCCAATGGAACAACGCAGCTTCGAATCGATCATGACAATTACATTCCGCGTCTTTTTAAATTAACAGAAACGATTCACAAACACGGTACCTGCATCGGTATCCAGTTAAATCACGCAGGAGCGTCCGCTCAGTCTGCACGTACAAATATGCAGCCTGTATCTGCCTCAGACATCCCGTCAAAAGAAGGCGGCGAAATTCCCCGCCCTCTTACGAAAGAAGAGATCCTGAGAATTGTAAAAAAATACGGAGAAGCTGCAAAACGGGCACAGATCGCAGGATTTGATACTGTAGAAATCCACGCCGGACATTCCTACCTGTTAAGCCAGTTCCTCTCTCCGCTCACAAACAAGCGCACCGATGAATTCGGAGGATCTGCCGAAAACCGTGCACGATTTGCCCGTCTTGTATTAGAAGAAGTACGCCGCCAAGTCGGACCGTTCTTCCCGATTTTCCTCAGAGTGAGCGCCGATGAATTTTTAGAAGGAGGAAATACACTGGACGACTGTCTCGAATATTTACAGTATATGCAGGAAGAAGCCGATGTACTCGATGTTTCCTGTGGATTAAATGGATCGATCCAGTACCAGATTGACTCAAACCATTTTCCAGACGGCTGGAGATCTTACATGGCTCGTGCCGTAAAAGAGCGTTTTGGAAAACCTTGCGTGACAATGGGTAATATTCGTGATCCACGTGTCGCAGATGAGATCCTTTCTAAAGGGGATGCAGATCTGATCGGAATGGGCAGAGGATTGATTGCGGACCCGGAATGGGTAAATAAAGTAGAATTTGGCGACGTATGTGATATTCGAAAATGTATTTCCTGTAATATCGGATGCGCCGGAAACCGAATCGGAATCAACCGTCCGATCCGCTGCACGATCAATCCCGCAGTTCCTGAGGGAGAAGTCTACAAGAAACGTCAAATCACCAAACCTTGCAATGTTGTCGTTATTGGCGGAGGCACTGCCGGAATGGAAGCCGCCTGTACAGCCGCCGAGGTCGGATGCACAACTTTCCTCATCGAGAAGAAACCGTATCTCGGAGGTCTTGCAGCCGAAATTTCAAAAATACCGGATAAAAAGCGGCTTTCTGACTTTCCGAATTATATGATTCATCGTACAAATAAGCTTCGAAATCTGTTTGCTTTTACAAATACGGAAGCAGATGTCGATTTCATCAGAAGTTTAAAACCTGATCTTATCGTAAATGCTACAGGTTCCTCCCCTCTGCTGCCTCCGATCGCCGGACTGCAGGAAAATATCGACAAAGAAGGAAGCCGTGTTTATTCTATTTTAAATATGATCGAACATGTAACAGAATACCCGGAAGACTTATCCGGCAAGAAAGTTGTTGTCATCGGCGGCGGTGCTGTCGGACTCGACGTTGTTGAATTCTTTGCACCGCGCGGCGCTGACGTAAGTATTGTAGAGATGATGCCTGTCATCGGAAACGGAATTGATCCTGTTTCCAAAGTAGACATCCATACATTAATGAAAAAATACGGAGTAGTACAAATGCCGAACACTGCGCTTAAAGAAGTCTGCCCGGATCACTTCCTTGTAGAAACAGCCGACGGATTAAAAGAACTTCCTTTTGACTACGGTTTCGTCTGCCTCGGAATGAAAGCGGAACATCCGGTACTTCAAAAATTAAAAGATGCCTTTGAAGATGATCCGTCCATCGAAATTGTCAACATCGGCGACAGTGTGCGCGCAAGACGGATCATTGAAGGAACGGAAGAAGGGCGGAACATTCTCAACACGCTTGAAAAACATGGCTATTTATAAAATTTCCTGCCACTCTTTTTCTTTAAATCCGACCAGAACCTGATCTCCATTCACAAGGATCGGTCTTTTTACGAGCATCCCATCGGAGGCGAGCAGTTCAATCTGCTCGTCTTCACTCATGCTCAGAAGCCGATCTTTTAACTGCATTTCTTTATAAAGCTTTCCGCTTGTGTTAAAAAATCGTTTCAGCGGAAGACCGCTTTTTTCCCACCAAGACCTAAGCTCTTCTGCCGTAGGATTATTTTCTTTTATATCTCTTTGCTCAAAATCGATTTTCTGTTCTTCCATCCATTTTTTTGCTTTCATGCATGTAGTGCACTTCGGATAACATACAAATAACATTCTATCGTCCCCTTTCTTTTCTGATCTGACTGTTTTTATATAACAGGATCTGCCTACAGTGTATCTTATTTTTTTCACAGATACAATTCTTATTTTTCATAACAGCCGAACCGATATAATTTTCTTATTATTAGCTGTTTTTACCTTGAATAAATGTTGCACTTTTTTTCTATTGTGCTAGAATAAAATCGACTATTTTTTAACATTTAGCTTATATCATTATTTATCAATTAATTATCAATAAGAAATTTAGGAGGAATCTTACAATGCAGTGTTTCAGAAAAGTAACAGAGGATTTATATTGGGTTGGGGGAAACGACCGTCAGATTGAATTATTTGAAAATATTTTTCCCCTTTCCAAAGGTGTTTCCTACAACTCCTATCTTCTGTTAGATGAACAGACTGTTCTCTTTGATACAGCCGACTATGCCATTGGGAAACAGTTTATCGAAAATGTTATGTCTGTACTGGACGGACGTGATCTTGATTATATCGTTGTAAACCATATGGAACCGGATCATTGCTCTCTTATCGGTGAACTTCTTCTTCATTATCCGAATGTAAAAATTATCGGAAACGCAAAAACGTTCCCTCTGATCGAACAGTTCTTCAGCTTTGATCTGACAGGCAAAACGATCACAATAAAAGAAGGTGACACATTCTGTTCCGGAAAACATACGCTCCGTTTCATTATGTCGCCGATGGTACACTGGCCGGAAGCAATGATGACTTATGACGAAACAGAAAAAATTCTCTTCTCTGCAGACGCATTCGGTACTTTTCGTGCATTAAACGGAAATCTGTTCAACGATGAGCTTAATTTTGACAGAGACTGGCTTGATGAAGCCCGTCGTTATTATACAAACATTGTCGGAAAATACGGACCGCAAGTACAGAATGTATTGAAAAAAGCTTCTTCTCTTGACATTCAGATGATCTGTCCGCTTCACGGACCTGTTTGGAGAAGTAATTTAGATTACATTTTGGAAAAATATGATCTTTGGAGCAAATACGAACCAGAAGAAAAAGGAGTTATGATCGCCTATGCTTCCATGTACGGAAACACCGAAAATATGGCAGAAATTCTTGCTGTTATGTTAGCAGAAGCCGGCGTAAAAAATATCCACATGCATAATATTTCCAAAACTCATGTATCTGAACTGATCTCCGACAGTTTTAAATACAGCCACATCGTTCTTGCTTCACCGACATACAATAACGGAATTTACCCGCTGATGGATAACTATCTGGAAGATATGAAGGCGCTCTCTTTACAAAACCGTACCATCGCCGTACTCGGAAACGGATCATGGGCTCCGCAGGCAACAAAACTGATTTCTGCAAAAGTGGCAGAAATGAAAAATATGCGTCTTTTAGAAGCTTCTGTTACAATCAAGTCTTCTCTTAAAGAAGCTCAGCTTGAAGAATTAAATTCTCTCAGCAGACAAATTGCCGAAGAAGTGTTATAATAGTATCCGATATATTTTAAATGTCACAAAGGAGGAGTTCTTATGAAGTTAGTAATCACCATGAGCCGTCGTTTTGGAACAGGTGCAAGTGTTATTGCAGCAGAACTTTCCAAACGCCTCGATATTCCGGTATATGACAAAGCTTACATTGAGGAACAATTAAACGACCGCATGTATGAAAGCGAAGCTGAGGCGATCCGAAAACTTGCGGAGCACCCATGTATTATTCTCGGTCGTTGTGCATCCGATATTTTAAAAGACAAGATGAATGTATTAAATATTTTCGTATGCGCTGACAAAGAAGACCGCATACACAGAATTATGGAAAAAGAAAGCCTTGACTACGACAACGCAAAAGAAAAAGTAGAAACAACAGATGAAGAAAGAGCTTCCTACTATTATGAACATACAGGGAAAACATGGGGAGATGTCAACGACTATCATATGATCCTTGACACTTCTGAACTCGGCGTTGAAAATTGTGCTAACATTCTCATGCAGTATTTTGAAAAACTGGAATACATCTAAACAATCACCGGAAGTGCCAAAAGGTACATTCCGAAATTGCAAAAAAATCCGAACAGCTTCTGCACTCACAAAGGCTGTTCGGATTTTTATCTTATTCATTTTTCGTTTGTAAGCAGATTATTCTTCTGTATTTTCCTCCTGTGCTGTTCCATCTTCTCCCGAAGCATCCTCAGAAGTGGTAATCTTTACTCCAAAATTTTCAAAATCTACTTTTTTCCATACTTTTTTATCAACTTTGATCTCTGTATCATCTCTCCACTTTTCAAGAAGAGAATCATATTGTTCCTGTCTGCGTTCCTCTACAATCGACGCTTTTTTCTGATCTGTCGCCTCACGATCTAAAAGGCTTGTCAATTTTGCAACATATACGCCTGACTCAGATTCGATCACTTCTGTCACATCGCCTTCTGCTGCCAGTACATTCGCTGCCTCAATAAGAGCCGCATCCGGTGAGGTGCTCTCTGCATCAAAAGAAGCTTTCTGCACTTCTGTTCCTGATTCTGATGCAACCGACGCGAAATCTTCTCCTGCTTTTGCACGATCTGCAATACTTTGCGCCGTTGATTTTGCACTTTCTTTTTCTTCATCCGTTAATTCTGTTACCGCTCCCGACTCATCCGTAGATGTATACGCAAAATAAACGTATTCCATGCTCTTTTGCGCCGCCTCTTCGTCTGACACTTCTTCGTTCACACCTTCACGCATCTTTTCACTCATCTTTGATTGAATCGTCATAAGCTCTAAATATTTTTCAATATCTTTTCTGTAACCGGACACTGCATCTTTTACTTTATCCGTATTATCTGCATCAAACTGCTCTGCCGCTTTTTTGATTGCTTCTTGTTCATCTTCTGTCAAGACAACTTCATATTCGTCCGCATGCTGAGCAATAAGATACATATTTTCTACTGCTTCCATGACGCTGTCCTTAACCGACTCCTCATACGTCTTATCATCACCCGCATCCTGAGTCCATAACTCTTCCGCAGTTGTTCCCATCATGCCTGCATAATAAGTCTCATACTGACCCTGCATCATTCTTGCGTAAAAGTTCACAACTCCAAGAGGAACTTCTTCTTTTCCTACTGTCAAAACTGTTGCATCTGCATCAATCGTACCGCTGCACCCTGTAACTGACGTTGCCGTCAATACTCCCGCCATTGCAAGAAGAGCAGCTTTTTTTCCAAATCGTACCATAACGATTCTCCTCTCCAGTGTTAAAATATCGTCTGTACCGTTCTATCACTGCGGCACAACATATTTTTAGTATACCGTATTTTTATTTTTATCTCAAGTCCTAATATAATATAAACTCCTGAGGGTTACTGTCAAGTAATCGTTGGCAACTTTCTTTTTGATTTATCTTTTTGTTGAA
>NZ_JAPJQP010000033.1:0-8277 GCF_030825015.1 Mediterraneibacter sp.
AACACATCCGGCAGTTTCTGCCACTATAATTCCTACAGTAAATTTACGCCGCCAATACGGCTGCGGCGGGTTGAAAAAAATACTTTCATGCAGTAAAATGAAATCCATAATGTGCCTGAAAAAGTGTGCGTTATGAAACGAAGGGAAAATGGATGAACGCGGAAGCGTATAAGGCTGAGAAAGGCGGTATGCCTATGAATATGATACATGCAGAAAAGCTTGTATATGAGTATGATAAGCGTGATGAAGAAGGAAATGTGATTGGAACGAATCGTGCTATTGACGGGGTTGATATTGATGTGCCGCAAGGTTCTTTTGTGGCAGTGCTTGGACATAACGGTTCGGGAAAATCCACTCTTGCAAAACATATGAATGCGATTTTAGTTCCGACAGGCGGTACAGTATGGGTGGACGGACAGGATACAAAAGATCCTGAAAATCTGTGGGACGTACGGCGGACTGCGGGGATGGTATTTCAAAATCCCGACAATCAGATCATTGGGACTGTTGTGGAGGAAGATGTGGGATTCGGACCTGAGAATATCGGGATTCCGACAGATGACATATGGAAACGGGTTGAAGAAAGCCTGCGGCTTGTCGGGATGACAGAATATCGTAAGTCTTCGCCGAATAAACTTTCCGGCGGGCAAAAACAGCGTGTAGCGATTGCGGGAGTGATCGCGATGGAACCAAAATGTATCGTGTTGGATGAGCCCACTGCGATGCTTGATCCGAATGGACGAAGAGAAGTGCTTCATGCAGTTGGGCGTTTGCGCAGGGAGAAAAACGTAACGGTGATTTTGATTACTCATTATATGGAAGAAGTGATCGAGGCAGATCAGGTGTTTGTTATGGACAGCGGTCATATTGTGATGCATGGAACTCCCAGAGAAATATTTGGAAGAGTGGATGAATTAAAGTCATATCGGATGGATGTTCCGCAAGTTACGATGTTGGCAGAGGAGCTTAGAAGGAGAGGACTGGATATCCCGAAAGGGATCTTGAGAAGGGAAGAATTGGTGGAAGCATTATGTCGATTGCGTTAGAACATGTGAATTATATATATAGTCCGGGTACTGCTTATGAGAAATGCGCGCTGAAAGATATCAGTCTTGAGATTCAACAAGGGCAGTTCGTCGGGATTATCGGACATACAGGATCCGGGAAATCTACGCTGATCCAGCATTTAAACGGATTGATGAAGGCAACTTCAGGAGATATCCGGTATGAAGGGAAAAGCATTTATGAAGAGGGCTATGATATGAGGAAGCTTCGAAGTCAGGTAGGGCTTGTCTTTCAATATCCCGAACATCAGCTTTTCGAAGTTGATGTTATAAGTGATGTATGCTTTGGCCCGAGAAATCAGGGGCTTTCAGAGGAAGAATGTGAGAAAAACGCAAGGGAAGCGCTGGAGTTGGTCGGATTTCCGGAAAAATATTATAAGCAGTCTCCATTTGAGCTTTCAGGAGGTCAGAAGAGGCGTGTGGCGATCGCCGGAGTGCTGGCAATGAAACCGAAAGTGCTTATTTTGGATGAACCTACCGCAGGGCTTGATCCGAAAGGGCGAGACGAGATCCTTGATCAGATTGCAAAACTGCATAAAGAAACAGGGATGACAGTTGTTCTTGTATCGCATAGTATGGAAGATGTGGCCCGTTATGTGGAACGGATCATTGTGATGAACAAAGGGGAAAAGATGCTCGATGGTACACCGAAAGAGGTGTTCCGTCATTATAAAGAACTGGAGGCGGTAGGTCTTGCGGCGCCTCAGGTTACTTATGTGATGCATGACTTGAAAGAACGTGGATTCGACGTTTCGCCTGATGCGACAACGATCGAAGAAGCAGCAGATGAGATAATGAGGAGTTTCTTATGATCAGAGATATTACGATCGGACAGTATTACCCGGTAAAAAGCCGGATACATAGTTTAGACCCAAGGGTGAAAATTGTTTGCACCCTTTTATTTCTTGTCTCTTTATTTATTCAAAGCTCGTTTCTCGGATATGTGATCGCAACGTTATTTCTTGGGACAGTTATTCATATGTCGAAAGTTCCGTTGAAATATATTGTGAAGGGCTTAAAGCCGATCGTAATCCTGCTGATGTTTACGGTCGTTATGAATTTATTTCTGACAAGAGGCGGCGAAGTGCTGCTGCATTTTTGGATTTTTACGATTACGGAGGAAGGCGTTCGGACGTCCGTTTTCATGGCGCTTCGATTGATGTATCTTGTGGCGGGTTCTTCGCTTATGACATTTACAACGTCCCCGAACGGATTGATGGATGGAATGGAAAAATTACTAAGTCCGCTGAATAAACTGCACCTTCCGGTTCATGAGGTGGCGATGATCATGTCCATTGCGCTTCGATTCATTCCGATCCTTTTAGAGGAAACGGACAAGATTATGAAAGCTCAGATTGCCAGAGGCGCTGATTTTGAGAGCGGAAATATTATCCAAAGAGCGAAGGCGATGATTCCGATTCTTGTTCCGTTATTCGTATCTGCCTTCCGAAGGGCGAACGATCTTGCAATGGCGATGGAAGCCCGCTGCTATCATGGCGGAGAGGGAAGAACGAGGATGAAACCGCTGAAATATAAAGAAAGAGATAAAGCGGCATATCTGATTACGATCATCTATGTGGCAGGAGTGTTTGTGCTTGGGAAATTCGTGCCGTTTCGGGTATGGATTTTCTAAAGGTATCTGCAGAAAATGTGAAAGGGAAGTCTGATTGGCAAAAGTTTGGACTGCAAAAGTTCGTTTTTCGGCAGACAAAGGAGAATGTGTAAAAGAATTTGTGAAAAGGCTGAGATGAAAAAGGGGAACGGATAAAGACATGAAACGGGTGAAATTGACGGTTGCTTATGACGGAACGGATTATTGCGGATGGCAGATACAGCCGAACGGAATTACGGTAGAAGAAGTCCTGAACAAGGCGCTGTCTGAACTGACAGGCGAAACGATCCGTGTGATTGGGGCAAGCAGGACAGATGCAGGGGTTCATGCAAAGGGAAATGTGGCGGTTTTTGACACGGAGTCTCCGATCCCTTCGGATCGGATTGCGTACGCCGTCAACAGGCTGCTCCCTGAGGATATTGTTATCGTGCGTTCGGAAGAAGTGGGAACAGACTGGCATCCTCGTTATCAAACATCGGTTAAAACATATGAATATACGATTGTAAACCGAGAGATGCCGGACCCGATCAGACGGAGAGATTCCTGGTTTGTTTCATTTCCGCTGAATGTTGATGAGATGAGAAAGGCAGCGCAGTATCTCGTCGGCGAGCATGATTTTAAAACATTTTGCAGCATTCATACAGGTGTCAAAACGACGGTTCGAAAGATTTATAGTTTGGAGATTGAGCCGGACGGAGATCTGGTGAAAATGCGGATCAGCGGAAATGGGTTTTTATATAATATGGTGCGGATTATCGCAGGTACTCTTGTAGAAGTCGGGAGGGGTGCATGTACGCCTCTTGAGGTTAAGGAGATGCTTGATCAAAAGAAACGAGAAAAGGCGGGAGCGACTGCCCCTGCGCAAGGGCTTGTGCTTGTGAAAATTGCGTATGAGTAAGTGAATCGGAAGAAGCAGAGAAACTGTCTTTCTGCTTGACTTTTGTTAAGCAGATTGTTAGACTTAAATGTAGCGATAGGAGGGCGAAAGATATGAAAATTTATGAAACAGAAAACTACGAAGCAATGAGCAGAAAAGCAGCCAATATTTTGTCTGCACAAGTGATTTTGAAACCGGATTGTGTACTCGGTCTTGCAACAGGATCAACACCCATCGGAACATACGACAAACTTGTAGAGTGGTATGAAAAAGGCGACCTTGATTTCTCAGAAGTTAAGACAGTAAACCTTGATGAATACAGAGGTCTGACACGCGATAACGATCAGAGTTATTACTATTTCATGCATGAGCATTTGTTTGATCGTGTGAATATCGATCCTGAGAATACAAACGTTCCGAACGGAACAGAACCGGATGCGGACAAAGAATGTGAAAGATATGAGAAACTGATCGAATCAATGGGAGGAGTTGACATCCAGCTTCTCGGTTTGGGACACAACGGACATATCGGATTTAACGAGCCGGACAGCTCTTTCGCACAGACGACACACTGTGTTGACCTGACAAAGAGCACAATCGAAGCAAATAAGAGATTCTTTGCATCTGCGGATGACGTACCGCGTCAGGCTTATACAATGGGAATCGGAACGATCATGCGCGCGAAGAAGATTCTGCTTATCGTAAACGGCGAGGCAAAAGCAGATATCGTTGCAAAGGCATTTTTCGGACCGGTAACTCCGGAAGTTCCGGCATCGATCCTGCAGCTCCACAATGATGTTGTGATCGTTGGAGATAAAGCAGCGTTGTCAAAGATTCCGAGATAAGGCTGAAGCAGGATGGCTTATTTACTTGAAGTATGCGCGGATAGTGTGAAATCCGCAGTCGAAGCACAGACCGGAGGAGCGGATCGGATTGAATTGTGTTCTGCTCTTGTGATCGGAGGTCTGTCTCCGTCTGCAGCGATGTTTGAGCAGGTGAAGAAGAATGTCGATCTTCCGATCAGAGTGCTCCTTCGTCCAAGATTCGGGGATTTCTGCTATGATGAGTATGAATTTAAAACCTTGGAAGAAGAGGTGCGTATATTCCGGGAGGCGGGAGCTGCAGGCGTTGTTATCGGGATTTTAAGACCTGATGGGACGCTTGATATCGACAGGATGGAAAAACTGATCTCATGCGCTAAAGAAGGTAGTGAAGCGCCGCCGTGCACGGTGACCTTTCACAGAGCGTTTGATGTGTGCCGGGATGCAAAAGAAGCATTGGAACAGTGTATACAGCTTGGAGTTGATACGATCCTTACAAGCGGGCAGAAAAACAGCGCGTGGAACGGTCGCGATCTTTTGCGGGAACTGGTGAAAGAATCCGAGGGAAAGATTGAGATTTTGGCAGGAGCCGGAATCAATCCAGAAGTGATCAAAAAGCTGTCGGACTATGCTGAAGTGACTTCTTTTCATATGTCAGGAAAGAAAGTAGTTGACAGTCTGATGAAATTCCGAAGGGAAGATGTGCCTATGGGTATACCGGGTTTTCCTGAATTTGATATTTGGCAGACTGATTCCGAACAGATTAAGCAGGCGAAACAAATCTTGACTGCGATGTCTTTGTGAAATGGCTGACAGATGATTTGCAAGGAGAAAAACAGGAGTTAATATACAATCACTGCTTGACAAAACAATTACTGTAAGCTAAGATATGCTTCATAAATATACAGGCTTTGAAGGGAACAAGTAACAAGTGAACGAGATGACAGAAAGCAGCCGGTTGATGAGAGGCGCGTGAGACGAATTTGTGAATACATCCCGGAGCTTCACACCGAAAAGGAACTGTCCGGCAGCGCGGATAAAAGAAGTCGCTGTGTATAGATGATGGCAGGGAATGAGTAGGCTGTGACGGAGTGGTGCACGTTATCGTACCAAGTGAGGCTGAAAAAGTGTCGGGGATCGACAGTTCAGTAAATTAAGGTGGTACCACGGGAAGATCCGTCCTTATTGCGTGAGCGATAAGGACGGTTTTTTGTATTTTAAATTTTGCTATTTGGAAAAAGGAGAAAGAAAATGGGAATTTACGAGGAACTTCAGGCAAGAGGTCTGATCGCGCAGGTGACGGATGAAGAAAGAATCCGCGATTTAGTAAACAATGGAAAGGCTGTGTTTTATATTGGATTTGATCCGACGGCAGACAGCCTTCATGTAGGACATTTTATGGCGCTGTGCCTTATGAAACGTCTTCAGGAAGCTGGAAATAAACCGATTGCGCTGATCGGAGGCGGAACAGGATATATCGGAGATCCGTCAGGAAGATCCGATATGAGAAGTATGATGACACCGGAGCAGATTCAGCATAACTGTGACTGCTTTAAGAAACAGATGAGCAAGTTTATTGATTTTTCTGAAGGGAAAGCGCTTATGGTAAATAATGCAGACTGGCTGCTTGACCTGAACTATGTAGAGGTGCTTCGGGAAATCGGACCGCATTTTTCTGTAAACCGTATGCTTACAGCTGAATGCTATAAACAGAGAATGGAAAAAGGTTTGAGTTTCCTTGAGTTTAATTATATGATTATGCAGGCGTATGACTTTTATGCATTGTTCCAGAAATATGGATGTAACATGCAGTTTGGCGGAGATGACCAGTGGAGCAATATGCTTGCGGGAACAGAATTGATCAGAAGAAAATTAGGCGAGGATGCAGGCGCAATGACGATCACTCTCCTTTTGAATTCAGAAGGAAAGAAGATGGGAAAAACACAGTCAGGAGCTGTATGGCTTGATGAAAATAAAACATCGCCGTTTGACTTTTATCAGTATTGGAGAAATGTAGCTGATGCCGATGTGCTGAAATGTATCCGTATGCTGACATTCCTTCCGCTTGAGGAAATCGATAAAATGGATGCTTGGGAAGGCGCGCAGCTTAATACTGCAAAAGAGATTTTGGCATATGAACTGACAAAACTTGTTCACGGAGAAGAAGAGGCGAAGAAAGCGCAGGAAAGTGCAAGAGCTTTGTTCAGCAAAGGAAATGCAGCAGAGATGCCGACAGCGCAGCTCACAGAAGATGATCTGACAGACGGAAAGATTGACATTCTTACAATGCTTGTGAAGAGCGGTCTTGTTACATCAAAATCTGAGGCGAGACGCGCGGTGCAGCAGGGCGGCGTTGCGGTAGACGGAGAGAAAGTATCCGATATTGCTGCGGCTTTCGGAAAAGAAGATCTGTCAGGTGAAGGAATTATTTTGAAAAAAGGAAAGAAAAACTTCCGCCGGGTTGTTGCTGAGTAAGAAGTACAGGGACGGAGAACAAAAATGCAGGCAGGTTTCTGTGAGTTTGTGAAAATGAATTGGCAGATTAGCGGCAGCGGGAGATTGCTGATCCAAGTGGGAAAGGAAGTGGCTGTATGGGGATGAATAGTACGCCGATGTCCGAACGGGTTCATATCGGATTTTTTGGAAGAAGGAATGCCGGAAAGTCTAGTGTCATGAATGCAGTTACAGGGCAGGATCTTGCAGTTGTATCAGACGTAAAGGGAACGACAACGGATCCGGTATATAAGTCGATGGAACTGCTTCCGATCGGCCCTGTGGTGATGATGGATACACCAGGGATAGATGATGAAGGGACTCTTGGAGAGCTTCGGGTGAAAAAAAGTTACCAGACGCTTAATAAGACAGATGCGGCAGTGCTTGTTATTGACGCATCACAGAGTGTATCCACAGAAGACAAAAAGCTTCTCGATCGGATCAGGGCGAAACAGATCCCCTTTGTTGTCGCGCTGAATAAAAAAGAACTTGTAGAAGAAAAGGATTTGGAACGGATCAGAGAAGAACTTGAGCTGGAGGAGCGTCGGATCGTTGCAGTCAGCGCGGTGAAAGGTGACGGTATCTATGAGTTGAAAGAAAGGATCGCATCGGCAGTGTGTCAGGGCGAGAAGGATCATATGCTCGTTCGGGATTTACTGAAGCCGTCTGATCTTGTCATTTTGGTTGTACCTGTTGATTCGGCGGCTCCGAAAGGGCGGCTGATCCTTCCCCAGCAGCAGACGATTCGGGATATCCTTGAGGCAGATGCAGTGTCGGTTGTCGTAAAAGAGAATGAACTGAAAAATGTCCTTGAGCAGTTAGGAAAGAGACCGAGAATGGTAATTACGGACAGTCAGGTGTTCGGACGGGTGTCAAAGGATACGCCTTCAGATGTGCCGTTGACTTCTTTTTCTATATTAATGGCGCGTTATAAAGGTAATTTGGAACAGGCGGTCAGAGGCGTAACGGAACTGGATAAGTTAAAAGATGGGGATGCTGTATTGATCAGCGAAGGATGCACCCATCATCGGCAGTGTGATGATATCGGAACGGTAAAGATCCCCCGCTGGATTCGGGAGTATACTGGGAAAGAGATTCGGATAGAAACGACATCCGGCACAGAGTTTCCAGATGATCTAAGTGAATATAAACTGGTGATTCATTGTGGCGGATGTATGCTCAATGAACGGGAAATGAAATACCGCTATAGCTGCGCATCGGATCAGGGAGTTCCGATGACGAATTACGGGATAATGATCGCTTATGTGAAAGGGATATTGAAACGAAGTGTAGAACTGTTTCCGGATCTTTGCGTAATGTTGTAAAAGTATATTGTAAAAATGCAAAAAGAGAGATGCTAGCGTAAAATTTTTGTAGGACACATAGAAAAGAGAACACCAGTTTTGTGTT
>NZ_JAPJQP010000013.1:0-5059 GCF_030825015.1 Mediterraneibacter sp.
CTCATCTATTTTGCAACAGCCCCTTTATTTTTGCCAATGATAATTATACTCTAAGCGCCCTTATATTGTTTAGTTGTCGTTTTTTTACAACACCTATCAACAATTATCTACGCCAACCGTTAGTTGTTTTATTATTCAAAAAGAAAAGTCCGCATTTTACAGCGAACTTCTAATACTTATAGCATTATTTTATTTAGAATGTCTTAGAAATACTTCTATAACTTCATAGATTTTCTCTCTGTCATCGCTTGATAACTTAGAAATTTTCTCATTAAGCATTGAATTTTTAACGATATATCCAGTATTTACAACATCTGCAAGAACCATATCAGCCGATACATCCAACGCATTTAATATAACTATAAAAGTTTCAAGTGATGGGACTTTCTCTCCACGCTCTACCATACCGATATAATTAGTAGACAATCCAGTTTTGTCTGCCAAATCTTCTTGCCTATACTTTTTCATAAGTCGGTACTTTCTAATATTTTTTCCGATTGTATCAAGTTGCACCTCATCACCTCCTTGAGTTTGTTACCACAACCAATAGTATAGTTTATATATTGCTTTCTATACAGCAACTCACCAGAAGACACGACAACTATTAGTGATGATATTCATGTATATTATGATATAATCCAGTCTTCGTCTGATACGCAATTTATTTATCTGCTTATCATCCAATTCTTTAATTACTACATAGCTATCATACTTTTCTCAATAGCCTTTTTTATGTATGATATTCATATTTTTGCTAAAATTTTTTTCGTCATTTATATAAAACCAAGTAAATCCTTTTTCTGCTTTCCGCATTGGCTTTTGTAAATTACCTTTAACCCCTTCTTTAATAATTCGCTCTGCCTTTTCTTCTTCACAAAAATGGATAAGTCCTTTTGATTTCAGTATTAAGATTTTCTTTAGGTGTATGATAAAGAAAATCTATAAAAATTTTTTTTATTTCCTCCAAAACATTCATATATCGTCTCCCTAAATCTGTTAGCAAATTTGAATGTATATCTACTCTAAAAATGGGCAATCCGTATAGGACTGCCCATCAATACTTGTAGTTATGCGATTTTTTTCGCTCTGCACCGTTTTCTGCATCAAATGATGTAAGTTTGATGTAAATCGCTGTTTTTTCAGAAATTCATCAAATGAAGTACATCTCGTTTATAAAGCAAAACGGTACATCGTTACATCACGTCGACTAACGTCTCCGTGTATTTTTCGCCTTATGTCGGTGTCCACAAGCGCCCACCGCCGCAAGGCTCATTTTTTTCAAATTAGTAGAGCTTTGCACCTGCCGGAATGTGGTTATCTACCATAAGAAGATTTAAGCCTTCATGACCGTCTTCTTCGTGTACTGCTGAAATCAGCATACCCTCGGAGTCAATGCCCATCATCTTTCTCGGCGGCAGATTTACGATTGCGATACAAGTCTTTCCAACCAGTTCTTCCGGCTCGTAATACTCGTGAATACCGCTTAAAATCACACGGTCTTTGCGTTCACCGTCGTCTAATGTGAACTTGAGAAGCTTCTTTGACTTCGGTACTGCTTCACAAGCCAAAATCTTAACTGCTCTGAAATCAGACTTCGCAAATGTATCGAAATCAACCATTTCTTCAAAGATCGGTTCAATCTTCACATTGGAGAAATCAATCTTTTCCGGTGCTTCTTCTACATTTTTTTCAGGTGCTTCGGAAGCTGCATTTTTTACATCATTTTTCTTATTTACACCATCTAAGGACTTCATTGTCGGGAAGAGCAGCACATCTCTAATTGCAGCACTGTTAGTTAAAAGCATACACATTCTGTCGATACCGAATCCGATACCTCCTGTCGGCGGCATACCGATCTCAAGTGCGTTCAGGAAATCTTCGTCTGTTGTATTTGCCTCTTCGTCACCCTGTGCCAAAAGTTCTTCCTGCGCTTTGAAACGTTCTCTTTGATCGATCGGATCATTCAGCTCTGAATATGCATTCGCCATTTCCCAGCCGTTCATAAAGAACTCGAAACGCTCCGTATATTCTGGGTTCTCCGGTTTCTTTTTCGTAAGCGGTGAAATCTCAATCGGATGATCCATTACGAACGTCGGCTGAATCAAATGTTCCTCAGCAAATTCTTCAAAGAACAATGACAAAATGTCACCTTTCTTATGATGTTCTTCATATTCTACATGATGCTCATCTGCAAGACGACGCGCTTCTTCCAAAGTCTTAACTTCGTTCCAGTCAACGCCTGCATATTTCTTCACGGCATCTACCATTGTAATTCGTTCAAACGGTTTTCCGAGATCCATCTCAACACCATTGTAAACAATCTCCGTTGTTCCGAGAACTTCCTGTGCCACATGGCGGTAAAGATTCTCTGTAAGATCCATCATTCCGTTATAATCTGTATACGCCTGATAAAGCTCCATCAATGTAAATTCCGGATTATGTCTTGTATCAAGTCCTTCGTTTCTGAACACACGGCCGATCTCATATACTCTCTCAAGTCCTCCTACGATCAGACGTTTCAGATAAAGTTCAAGAGAAATTCTCAATTTCAAATCTTCATTCAAAGCGTTGAAATGTGTTTCAAACGGTCTTGCCGCCGCTCCGCCTGCATTGGCAACAAGCATCGGAGTTTCCACTTCCATAAATCCTTCGCCATCCAAATATCTCCGAATCGCGCTGATGATCTTTGATCGTTTAATAAATGTATCTTTCGCTTCCGGATTCATAATCAGATCCACATATCTCTGACGATAACGCATATCCGTGTTTGTCAGTCCATGGAACTTCTCCGGAAGAATCTGAAGACTCTTAGAAAGCAGTGTTACATGGGATGCGTGGATAGAAATCTCTCCTGTTTTTGTCTTGAATACTTCTCCCTCAATGCCGATCACGTCGCCGACATCAAGTTTCTTAAATTCTTTATAATTTTCCTCACCGATGCTGTCTCTCGCAACATATGACTGGATATTTCCCTTCAAATCCTGAACATTACAAAAAGAAGCCTTTCCCATTACTCGCTTGGACATCATACGTCCTGCGATGGAAACCTGTTTTCCTTCAAGTTCCTCGTAATTTTCTTTTACTTCCACACTGTGATGTGTCTGATTGTATTTCGTGATCACGAACGGATCTCTCCCGCTTTCCTGCAGCTCTGCAAGTTTCTCGCGGCGCACCTTTCTCAACTGATTCAGATCCTGTTCCTGTACATTCTTCTGCTCCTGTGCCACTTTCTTATCTCCTTTCCCAAATAAATTTCGCTGCTTTCATCTCAATTCTGAAACATTCCTATACATGCTAATTCAGACCTCTTAAAAAAGAGGTCTGTTTATAATCATCTGTTTACTTTGAACGGCTGATTTCAAGCACTTTGTACCCGATTTCTCCTGCCTGTGTCTCTACGGTTACCGTATCTCCCACTTTTTTTCCGATCAATGCCTGACCAACCGGAGACTCGTTTGAAATCTTTCCTTCCAAGCTGTTCGCCTCTGTCGATCCTACAATTTTAAATTCCATCTCTTCGTCAAATGTTATGTCAAATACTTTTACCGTACATCCGACATTGATCTTATCAAAGTCAACTTCATCTTCAACAACCACTTCTGCGTTTTTCAGGATTCCCTCAAGTTCTTCAATACGCGCTTCGATGTCTCTCTGCTCATCTTTCGCCGCATCATACTCCGCATTCTCGGAAAGGTCTCCCTGCTCTCTCGCCTCTTTAATCTTAGCTGCAACTTCTTTTCTCTTGACAACTTTAAGATTTTCAAGTTCATCCTCAAGTGCCTTTAATCCGGCATAAGTAAGTAATCTTTTCTTTGCCTCTGCCATTGATAACGCTCCTTTTCTGTCTTTCTTTTTCACTGTTTTTTGTCTATTCCCGACAGGAAAACTTGTCCCTGCACGCTGTCTCTTTTAGTTTATTTCACAATTTCAATATTATAACCATCAAACCTCTTAATGTCAAGGTTTTTGGCATAAACAGGGGAGTTTTTCCGTGTTTTTTATTGTTTTTTTCTTTCCTGTATTTGCTTGTTTAAAGTATATATGCAATCTCATTTTTACGGCATCTGTTTCATATCGCACAAGGCAAATATTTTCTTTGCCATATGTAAAATATCTCGGCTTAATATATTGTCGTGCCATATTCCTGCAACAAGTCTGCCAAGCATAAAATCAGAGCTGCCACTAAGTGACAGCCCTGTGTTTTCCCGCATTATTTACGAGTCATATTTATTTTCTTTTGTTTCTTTTGAAGATTGTCAGAGCCGCTCCGCCTGCAACTGCACCTGCAAGAACTACAAGTCCGATCATCAATGTTACATTGAAGTTATCGCCTGTCTGAACTGCTCCACCTTTGTTCGGCGTTTTTGTATTCGGTTTCTTGTCCGGATCTGCTTTCACCGATACAGCTATGTCTGTCGACTGTCCGCCGTATGTTACTGTTACCTTCTTCGTATCCGCTGTCAATTTTGTGTTGAGACTTGGATTGAAGGAGAAATCTTTTGCTGTCTCCGGTCCGTATACAACAACTTTTGTTGTTCCGTCTGACATTGTTACTGTAAGGCTAAGTCCTGTCGGATCGAATTTATCGCCTTCTTTGTATTCTGTCTTGGCCGGGTTTGCTTTGATTGCAACTTTTTCTACTGTCGGTTTTTCCGGATCTATCGGTGTATCAGCTTTCACTTCAATACCGATTTCTACCGTCTTGTCTGCATATGTTACAGCAACTTTAGTCATATCTTCTGTAAGTGCTGTACCAAGCGCCGGATCAAATGCAAAGTCTTTTGCTGTTTCGTCTCCGTATACAACTTCTTTTGTTGTCTTATCTGACATCGTTACTTCAAGAACAAGTCCGTTCGGATCGAATGTTTCTCCCACTTTATAAGTTGTCTTGGACGGTACTTTCTTAACGGCAACTTTTTCTACCTTCGGTTCTTCTACCTGTCCTGCATTTACTTTGATCGTGATATCTGCTGTCTTCTCTGCGTATGTTACTGTTACTTTCTCATCACTTGTTTTCAATGCTGTTTCAAGACTTGGGCTGAATGCAAACGCTGCTTTT
>NZ_JAPJQP010000013.1:5159-52464 GCF_030825015.1 Mediterraneibacter sp.
GTACTCTGTCTTCGGCGCTGTCTTCACTTCGATTCCTGTTACCTTCGGTTCTTCTACCTGTCCTGCATTTACTTTAATCGTGATATCTGCTGTCTTCTCTGCGTATGTTACTGTTACTTTCTTATCACTTGTTTTCAATGCTGTTTCAAGACTTGGGCTGAATGCAAACGCTGCTTTTGTTGTATCGTCGTAAGCTACTTCTTTATCTTCGCCCTTGTCATATTTCACTGTAAGTACAAGTCCTGTCGGATCGAATTTGTCACCTTCTGTGTACTCTGTCTTCGGCGCTGTCTTCACTTCGATTCCTGTTACCTTCGGTTCTTCTTCCTTCGGATTAACCGTAATGATAATGTCTGCTGTTTTCTCTTTGTATGTTACAGTCACTTTCGTATTCTTTGTAGTAAGCGCTGTATCCAATGTTGGGTCAAATGCAAACTGTCCTGCTGTTTCTGCAGTATATTCAGCTACATCTTTCACTTCACCATTATCATATTTCACACCAACTTTAAGTCCTGTCGGATCGAATTTTTCACCCTCTGTGTAAGTTGTCTTCGTCGGCTGATTCTGAATCACAAGTTCTGTCGGCTTCGGCTCCGGTACTACCGGGTCATCTTCTGCTAATTTAACACGAATCTCAGCCGCACTCATAAACTTGTTTGCCTGTCCTCCATCACCATACGTTTCAACTCCTGTAAAGCGGATAAATTTCGCTTCAACCGGCTGTACAAACTGGGCAAGCTTCCAATCTGTTCCGTTTTCCCAAACTTGTGTTGCAGGTGTGATCTCCACTTTTGTCCAAGAATCGTCTGCACCTGTCATGCTCACTTCTACAGTATATGACTTCACACGACCATTCTGATCTCCGCCTGTAATATTGCCGCCCTTCGGCAAATAACGAAGCGCATCAACTTTCTGAGCCTCTGCAAGTTCCATCACTACATAAAGGTTCTCGTTTGTTGTTGACGGATTCCAGCTTGAATGCCAGAACGTATCATTCTTTTTATCGAATGCTTTCTCAATATCTGTACCATTATTAGGCTGTGTACTTCCTGCTGTCGCAGTGATAGTTCCGGTGTAATCCTTACTGTCATCTGCCGGATCTACTACTCCGAGGTTGATCACAAAGGTGTTCCGTGTCTTATGATCTTCTGATTCAATCAATACTTTTACAACATTATCCTTCGCCGGAAGAACTGTTACAGCCGCATTGTCTTTTCCTTCCGGAACTACTTCCTGTACTGCTTTTTCTGCAACATTCCATGATCCTGCTGTAAGCGCTTCTGCCGGAGCTGCTTTGCCGTCTACAGTCAGACTCTTCAGTTCCGCTGTTGTGTTTGTTGTGAAGTCAGACTGATTTGCTCGATACAGTTCTGCTTCTACAATTCCCGTACATGTAAATCCACCAGTCTTTCCTGCTGCATTCGGATTATTCACAACATGGATCTTTACAAATACAGCGCTTGTCGGAAGAAAATCATATGTGTATTCCACAACACCAACGTCCGGAAGTTCTGTTGGATGTGTTTCTTTTGCTTCAACTTCTGTCCAAGTTCCTTCTTCTCCGGTTTCCGAAACATATATTTTCGTTGTGTTATCTACCGGATAAGTTGCTGCATGTTTGTCAGATCTAAAGAAAATCTTGATCTGATTGAATACTTGCTGAGTTGCATACTGGAATATAATATCAGCATCGTTATCCTGAGCTTCTTTACTGTTTTTATAGTTACTCCACATTGTAGAGTTCGTATTTCCGCCCTGATTTGCATCTACAGTTCTGTTTTCATCGCGAATTGCTTCCAAATCATCTGACTGCATCTCTAATGGAATATCCTGTGTCAGTTTCATCGCTTCTTTTGCAATATTATCCCCTACTGAATACGTTGCTTTCTGAACACGAACTTTGGCATCAACTGGCATTTTTTCTCCAAATACATCTGCCGTTCCTTTTACCGATACAATTCCTTCTGCACTATATCCACCTTCCGGTTCTACCCATGTTACCGGGAATGATGCCGTAAGGATTGTTCCATCTTCCATAACAGCAGGTCTTGATGTCGGAAGCTTCGGATCTACACCGATTGAAGTCGTTGTTGAATAATTCAAAATTGCCGCTACCGTGTCGATCATATTTACATTAACTGAAACTGTCTCTTTCTTCTCAACACCGTCAACGGAAAGAGTTCCTGCTACACTGAAAGTACCCGCCTGACTGATCTGCTCTTCTGTAACATTCTCCCATGTTACTTTTCCTTTTGCTTCTGACTTATCTGTAAGAACAACGTCCAGTTCTGCCGGAAGCTGTGGCTGATTTCCAACTTTAACATAATAGTTCTTAGACATTTCTACACTACTGATTGCTTTTTCTTCTGCTGTGTTGTCTGAAGATGCTTCTGTTGTAATCGTCACTGTCTGTTCTTCCAGTCCATCAGCTTTCACTTTCACAGTGATTGTTCCTGCTGATTTTGTCGAACGAACGATACCTACAAGCTGTCCGCTGAATGCTTTTCTATTATCATCCCGATATGACTGATGATCTGAAGGTCTTCCGTTGTCAACACCTGCAAGCACTCCATCACCGCTTACTTCAAATGTCACTTTATTTTCTGCATTCGGCACAAGGTTACCATCTGCATCTGTAACACTTACTGTCAGATAAGAAAGATCCTGTCCATCCGCCGTAATCTTCGTGCGGTCAGTCTCTACCTTAAGCTTCTTTGCTTCACCTGCTGTTGTTACAGAAGTACGACCCTGAAGATTTTCTGTGATTTCTGTACCTTTTTCATCATATGCCTTCGCTGTAATCGTACCATCTGCATAAGGAACCATCCATGTCATATACAGATTTTCATGTTCTGTACTGCTCTTTCCGGTTCCTTCATACATCTGATATGTATATCCGGCAGCAGTTGTCTTCTTTGTGAACTCTTTTGCTCCCAGTGATTGCGGGGCTCCTCCGCTTGCCGGAGTAAAGAACAATTCTACTTTACTTGCATCACTGTATACAACTACCGGAACTTTATTTCCTTCTTTCTTGTACACAACATCTTCATTCCATGCCGGAAGAATATGTAATGTATTCACGTCATCATTCCACTGGCTTTGGTAGAAGTAATAGCTGTCTTTCGGAAGTCCTGCAGTATCAACGATACCAAAATAGGAATTCTTTGGTGCCGGCCATCTAGATGCATTACCCGGTTTTCCTTCTCCTGTTCCATTCCATGGTGTCGGCTCTCCAAGATAATCGAAGCCTGTCCATACATATTCGCCGGCAAGGAAATCTCTCTTAATCACTTCATACCAAGCGCTGCTTGCCGTAGCTCCCCAGCCAACTGCTGATGTGTCATAGGACGTCAGATCATAATCACCATAATCTGTCTGATTTCCCATTCCTTTATAGATACCTCGGCTGTTAACTGCAGATGCTGTCTCTGAACCATACATGCACCAGTCAGGATGTGCTTCATGAATCATGTCATAATGAGTCTTTCCCTGATTCCAAGGCTGAGAATAATTCATACCGTTGATTCCGCCGGCATCGTGTAAGCTCTGACCAAGAGTAATTGAATTTGTGTCATTGCCTTTGAGTTTGTTATCTCCTGTTGTCACTGGACGCGTAGTATCAACTGCTTTCGCCCACTTCACAAGATTGTCCTGAGCAGTCTTATATGCATCGCTGTAACCGCTTGTGCCTTCCCACATCTCATTTCCAAGTGACCACATAATGATCGCCGGATCGTTCTGTCCGCGTTCAATCATTGCTGTAAGGTCGAACTGCGCCCAAGTCATACCGTCTGCGGCGCCCATGATCTGATTATCTTTTTCGATTGTTTTATTAAACCACTTAGAATAATCATTCGAGTTACCGTTTTTCTGAGCTACCCATCCGTCAAACGCCTCGTCGATCACTAAGATTCCATGCTTATTGCATGCATCGATCAATTCATCTGACGCCGGATTATGCGTTACACGGATCGAGTTGCATCCCATCATTTTCAAGATCTCTACCTGCCGCTCTGTAGAACGGTCATTTGCGACTGAACCAAGCGCACCCTGATCATGATGCATACATACACCCTGAAGTTTCATTTTATTTCCATTCAGGGAGAATCCGTTATCCTTATCAAATTCAAAGTAACGGAATCCGTAATCTGTCTCGTATGTATCAACCGCTGCATTATCCACAAGAACTTCTGTTTTTACCATATAAAGTTCCGGTGAATCTGTACTCCATAATTTAATACCAGAAACCTGATCCTCAGCACTAATCTCTTTTGATTTTCCGGCCTCAACCGTATCTGCTGTGCTTTCAAAAGTAGCAACTGCCTGCTCTGCCGTTCCATTCTTCGGATAAATCGTATGTTTTACTTTTACAGAGGCAGTGTTTTCAGACTCATTCACAACCGTTGTTTTTACTTTCACCGCAACATTGTTGCCGTCTGCATGATTTTTCAAATCCGGTGTTTCAATCTTTGTTCCGTTCTTGTCCACATGAACAGCATCTGTTACAACAAAGTCTACATCTCTGTAAATACCGCTTCCTGAATAAAAACGGCTTGACGGTGTCTGGTGCTCTACCTTAACGGCAATCACGTTCTCTTTACCGAACTTCACATGATCTGTAATATCAAATGAAAACGCCGTATATCCATAAGGATGTGTACCGAGTTTCTCCCCGTTTACATAGACCGTTGCATTCATGTAAACGCCGCCGAAATCAATGCTGATGCGTTTTCCTTCTAAGCTCTTGTCTACAGTAAAACTTTTTCTGTACCAGCCTGTACCGCCCGGAAGATATCCACTTTCCGCTTCCATCTTCTGCGAATATTTTTGATCGATACTGTAATCATGCGGCAGGTTCACCTGATCCCATGAGGAGTCGTCAAATGCTGAAGCCTGAGCCCCGCTTGCGTCCCCAAGATAGAACTTCCAGTTATCGTTGAAGTTCTGCGTTCTGACCGTTCCGCTGTATTTATTAAGGAACACCTGCTCCGGCGCTGTATTTGTCTGCGTCGAAGTTCCCCCTTCCAGTTGAACGATCTCACCTTGTGCATAGGCTGTCGCCGGCAATACCATGCTTCCCGCTAAAGTTGCCGCGAGAACTGCCGAGCCTACTTTCTTCCATTTGAGATTTTTCATAAACTTTTTCGCCCCCTATAATTCCGGAGCACTCCTTCGTTCTGAATTTTCACGCATGTTCCGCAAAACAAAAGGATCTGCTTCTTATTTTCTCAAAAGATCCTATCTGTTTTCTCTATAAATTTCGTACAGATAGTGCCTTTTTGCATTACAAAAAAACGGCCTTTCCGTCCACGTTACTATGCGTAATATATAAATTATACAAAACTTTGTTTATTTTGTATAGATTACAGCAACATTTTTGTAAGGTCGTTTTTACTTTTTGGCACTTTTAACATATATCTCTTGATATGACAGATGAAGAAAGCGCGTTTTTTGTGCAGATTTTCAGAGTTCTTCCAACAATATCATCAGTTCATCCAATGTTTCCGTCTCGTTTACCCTTCTCCGCAAATCAGCCGCGCCTGTAAGTCCTTTCGTATACCACGCCACATGCTTTCTCATTTCCCGCATACCTGCAAATTCTCCGCGATATTGAATCTGCAGCTTGGCATGTCTAAGTATCATGCTTCGAACAGCATCCTTGTCGGGTCTGGGCGGTGTTACCCCATTTTCTTCTTTTCCGATCATTTCTGAAAAGATCCACGGGTTTCCCTGCGCACCTCTTGCGATCATAATTCCGTCGCATCCGGTTATTCGTACAAGTTCTTCTGCTTTTTCCGGCGTAGTCACATCACCGTTTCCGATCACCGGAATGGACACTGCTTCTTTCACCTGTCTGATGATCTCCCAGTCTGCCTTTCCGCTGTAATACTGTTCCCTTGTTCTTCCGTGAACCGCCACCGCCGACGCTCCAGCTTCCTCTGCCGCTTTGGCAACTTCGACAGCATTTACATGAGCATCGTCAAACCCTTTTCTGATCTTTACTGTAACTGGCTTCTCGATCGCCTTAACGATTGCATTGACAATCTCATACACAAGAGTCGGATTTTTCATCAGGGCAGATCCTTCTCCGTTTTTTACAACTTTCGGAACCGGACACCCCATATTGATATCCAAAATTGCAAAAGGACGCTCTTCAATTCGCTTTGCCATCTCACTCATGATCTTCGGATCAGAGCCAAACAACTGCAAAGATACCGGCTGCTCTTTCGGGTGTATCTCCATCAGTTTCTCTGTATTTTTATTCTGATACAGAATCGCTTTTGCACTAACCATTTCCATCCCCAAAAGACCTGCGCCCTGTTCTCTGCACAGCAAACGAAAAGGCAGGTCTGTCACCCCTGCCATAGGTCCTAATAGATATCGGTTTTCCAGCTCTACATTTCCTATTTTTAACTTCTTCATACTTTCTTCTGCACTTTCTCATGGATCAGTCTCAAGCCGTTCAATGTAAGCTGCGGATCGTACAGATCGATACATTCTGTTTCCTCGGCAATAATTTTCCCCAATCCGCCTGTCGCGATCACATAGGCATCTTCATATCCAGATTCTTTTTTCATTTTCTTCACTATATATTCCGTCTGTCCGACCGCTCCGTATACAAGTCCTGCCTGCATTCCGCTGACTGTCTCTGATGCAAGCACTGATTCCGGTTTCCTGATCTGAATTGCCGGAAGCATCGCCGCTCCATCCCACAGAGAACGACCCGCCGTTTCAATACCGGGTGCGATCACACACGCCTCAAGCGTACAATCCGGTCCGATCAAATCATACGTCGTAGCTGTTCCGAAATCAATCACGATCGCCGGACCTTTTGCAATGGCATATCCCGCCGCCGCATTGACGATCCTGTCCGGTCCGGTTCTCGCCGGATTTTCCGTTACAACATGAACTCCGGTGTCAGTCTGCGAAGATACGATCATCGGCTTTGTCCCTAAATATTTGATAATACCGCTTGTAAAGGAGTGCATGATATCCGGAACAACCGACGCGATAATCACCGCGTCAATCCGCTTCGGATCAATCCCTCTATGTTCCAGTATCCCACATATGGTAAACCCATATTCATCCGATGTCCGCGCCCGTTTTGTCGTCATACGGAACATCCCGAGCAGGAATTTCCCTTCAAACACGCCCATCGTAATATTTGTATTCCCTATATCAATCGTAAGAAGCACTGTATCTCCCTCCTGCCATGCCGGATTCCTCTGCTGCATTTTCAAAATGCATCTTTAACGTTGTCTGCTCAGCTTCTTGCCGCCAAGATCTCATAGCTTTGTTCAAAACTTTCCCCGACTTTAACCCGATTGACATATGGTTTCTCTGAAAGTTCTTTATCAAATCCTACATTGTCACATCTTCCCATCCACGGTTCAAGGCAAACGAACGGAGCGTCTTTCACCGACCAGATGCCGAAATTAGGAAAACCTGCGCATTTCATACCGACATACGGAGTTCCGTCTTTGTGATAAATCCACACTTCATCAAACTGACCGCCGTCAAAGATCAACGCGTCTTTTTCAAACATCTCGTCATTCAGTCCGCAGCATTCGTCTTTCAGTTCAAGCTGATACACCGTATCCGGATCAGCCGCACTTTCCGCAAGATTGACCAAAATGTATTCAAGCGATTCTTTATTCGGGAATCTCAACATATAATCTGTCTTTTTCTCTCCTTCTTTTTCAAACCGAAATGCCGGATGTCCGCCAATCGTAAAATACATCTCTTCGTCTCCTGTATTATGCACTTCCCATTTTACGATCAGACTTTCCTCTTTCAGAAAATATGTAACAATCAGTTCAAAATCAAAAGGATATACTTCCTTTGTTTCCTCACTGGAAGCAAGCAGAAACGCTGCTTTCTCCGGCTTCATGCAAATGCATTTAAAGTCATTATCTCTTGCAAATCCATGCGCTGAAGTAGGATAAGAAGTTCCATTGATCTTCACTTTGTTTTTATAAGTTTTTCCTACATTCGGGAAAAGAATCGGAGAATGTCTTTTCCAGTATGCGGGATCTCCTTCCCACAGAAGTTCCGCTTTTTTTTCTTTATCATAAATGCGTGTAACCTCCGCGCCATGCTCCGAAATCTCAACACAGAGCCGTTTATTTTCCAATTTCATCGCTTCTGCCTCCCTTTCCCTGAGTCGCCTTATTTGCTGCTGTCTGTATCGCTGTCAGACTCTTCCACCTGCACACAATTATCTACAAGATAATCCAATACAGCTTCTCTTAAGATTGCCGCTTTCAGGACATCCTCTCCAACCTGCTCAACATAAGTATCTACGTCCGCTCCTACCTCTTCTGCATACTCTTCAAATTTTTCTTTATATTCTTTCTCTGACGGCTCAAGCTTTTGTTTCTTCGCGATCAGTTTAATCGCCTCGTCAAACGCCGCTGTCTGCTGTGCGCTTTCTTCTACTTTTGAATTAAACTCATCTTCTGTCATCTGAAGATATGTTGTAATAAACTCAGAAAGTTCGATTCCGTAAAGACCTGCCATCTGCGTATAGTAATTTGTCATCTGTTCTTTCTGCTCTTCCACAGCATCTTCCGGATATTTCTTCACGTCAATCTCTTCCAGAAGCGCTTCCTGGATTTCTGACTTCAATGTCGTTTCATTTGCCGTCTCCGCGCTGCTTTCAATCTGTTTGCGGATCTCCTTGCGGTATTCATCTGCAGTCTTGGACGTCTTACTGTTGCTTGCCACCCATTCGTCTGTCAACTCAGGAGTGTTCTGTTTGTAAATCTCGTTTAACACGATGTGGAAACGTGCAACTTTCCCTGCCACATCCTGTCCCGGATAGGAATCTGAGAATTTTACCTGTATATCAAACTCTTCCCCTGTATTGTGTCCTACAATCTGATCTTCAAATCCTGCATACTCCCCTTCTGCCCCGATGAACGTTCCGCTTCCAAGTTCCAGATCCGCTCCTTGTGCCGTTCCGCCTTCAAACGCCACATCGTCAACATATCCTGTATAATCAATATTCACCCAGTCTCCCGACTCTGCCGCCCGGTCTGTGATTGCTTCTTTTTCTGCCGCCGCGCTCAAATTAGACTGAATCGTCTGCTCGACCTGCTCATCCGTCACTTCTATCTCTTCTACCTGCGCTACTTCAAGTCCTTTATACTGTTTTACCGTTACATAGTCGTTGGACAGTGTTTTGCTTCCGCATCCTACAACGGAAAGCGCCATCATTGCTGCAAGCATCATCGATACAATTCTTTTTTTCATAATTTGTCTCCTTTTCATCTGCGTATTTTACGCATCTTCCTTTATATTTATTTTTTATTACTTGTATTTTCTGCCCCTCAGACTTTTTTCTTTCCCCAACGATACATGTTTCATTTCTAATTGATTTATCCTCTTACAACAGAGGGGAAAGCAAACGTGAGAACTGTTCTTTTGCTTTAATGACAAGTCCTCTTTCATCGTATACTTTTCTCGTCACCTGTGTACACAATGTCATATCGTTTTCAAACGCGCGTTCCAGTCTCTGAACGGTACGCTCACTGTAAATCACCGCATTCACTTCAAAATTCAGTCCGAAGCTTCGGAAGTCCATATTCGCCGTTCCAACGCAGGCAACCATGCCGTCAATACTCAGCGTCTTCGCATGAAGGAATCCATTGTTATACACATAACATTTTGCCCCTGCTGCAACCATCTCTCCGATATAAGAATAGGTTGCCCAATAGACAAACGGATGATCCGGTTTACACGGGATCATAATGCGCACATCCACTCCTGACTTGGCGGCAATCTTAAGAGCATCCAGAATCGATTCATCCGGTATAAAATACGGAGTCTGAATATACACATGATCCTGCGCCCGATGAATAAGCCGCAAATAATTATCGTGAATCATCTTTATCTTCGAGTCCGGCCCGCTTGATATGATCTGAACCGGATCTCTGCCGTTTCTTAAATATTTCGGAATCTCAAAAAGCGAATCTTCCAGGAACAGATTCTCCTTCGCTGCATAATTCCAGTCAAGGACAAAACGTACGGCCAACGAAGTGACTGCCGCCCCTTCGATACAAAGATGCGTATCTCTCCAATACCCGAATTTTGCATCTCTTCCGATGTACTCTCTTCCTACGTTAAAGCCGCCCACAAAACCAACTCTTCCGTCAATGACAACAATCTTTCTATGGTTTCGGTAATTCACACGAAGCTGAAGCTGACCAAGAAGCGCCGGGAAAAATTCTGCAACTTGAATTCCCTCTTTTTCCAAACGTTCCCAATCGCGATTTTTCATCGTCCTGCATCCCATGCTGTCAAACAAGATCCTGACTTCCACACCTTCCCTTGCCTTTTGGATCAGCACTTTTTCTACTTCCTGCCACAGTTCATCGTTGCGGATAATATAATACTGCATGTGGATATACCGTTTTGCCTGTTTCATTTCCTCCACAAGTGCGCGGAACTTCTCTTTTCCATCCGTATAAATGCGAATATCATTATTATCTGTCAGAACGGCTTCTCCCGCCTCCAGATTATAAAGAATCAGATCTTTAAACCTCGCCATCTCCGGATTCGCCATACGCAGCCGTTTATAATAAATCGTCTCTTCCTGACGCCGGACGGCATATTTCAGCTCGCCTTCAATCTCCTTCGCTTTAAACATCCTGCTTTTATGGAAGTCCTGCCCGATGATCAGATAGAGAATAAATCCGAGTATCGGTATAAAATAAAGCAGAAGCAGCCATGTCCAAACAGTTTGCGGAGATCTTCTCTGAAAAAAAACAATGATCAGCGCAAGAACAATATTAATCAAGACGATATTGTCCATAATAAAATTATAAACACTCACCGCTCCGTTCCAAATCATTTCTGCCATAAATAGCACAACTCCTTTTTATGTACTTTTAGGTACTATAACAGTATACTCGTTCACCCCCTCAAAAGTAAACCCCTTTTTACTTGCACTACTTAAAAAACAATGGTACAATATTATTTGCGTAAATGCGGAAAACGGCATTATACAGTAAGATTTAGGAGGATTTGTCATGAGTACATTCACCATTGTGATGATCGTCATTCTCGTGATATTAGTCGCAGTGCTCGTTGGTCTTTACATTTTCGGAAAGAAGGCCGAGAAAAAACAGGCAGAACAGCAGGAGCAGATGGCGGCTGCGGCACAGGTTGTCAGCATGCTCATCATCGATAAAAAGAAACTGAGACTGAAAGAAGCGGGACTTCCTCAGGTAGTCGTAGACAACACACCGAAGTATCTTCGCCGCACAAAAGTTCCGGTTGTAAAAGCAAAGATCGGAGCGAAGATTATGACTCTTATGTGTGAGAACAAAGTGTTTGAAGTTCTTCCGGTAAAAAAAGAAGTCAAAGCAGTTGTAAGCGGACTCTACATAACAGAGATCAAAAGCGTACGCGGCGGTTCGATCGAACAACCTGTAAAGAAAAAAGGATTTTTCAAAAAATAAGAAAAACAGGCGTCATAAAGGAAACATTTTCCTATGACACCTGTTTTTTTATTCTGTAACCGATCCAAAACGAATACATCGCTCTTTTATCCGCCTATTTGAGGTCTAACTGCATAGAAACCCCTTTGCTGTTTCTCGGAACAATGCTCATATTAATACGGCAGTCTGCCAACGGTTCATGATTCACATCCAGTTCATATGCGACTTTCACACCGATCCGTTCCTCGTCCACGTTAATTTCCATGTTCTTTGTATTGACACCAACCAGCATCTGACCGTAAGGCGTTTTGTAATACGTCAGATTTTTCTTATTCTTTTCGAATACCATATGAGAAGACGTGACACCACTTTTCATAATCTCAAGACAATCTGTTCCGGTAATCTTGATCTTATTCTTGATCGTGCCCGCCATTCCTTCAAGAACTTCATCATAAAGAATATAATGTTTTCCGTTTCGCCAGTAATAACTTGCCGGAGTGACAACTTCGATCCCATCGTCCCCGACTTCATACCCTCTCGCCGGATCATCCATAATATCGATATGTTTTCCCGAAATGCTGACTAATACCTCTTTCGTCATTGATCTAATACTCCTCAATATTTACTACATTCGTTGTCGGCACATCAAACGGCATCACTGTATTTGCAAACTTGCGGAATTTCTCTGCCGCATCGCTTACATAAAACGAATACACGCTGTGCTGTCCGTCTTTCCCGTCATTTTCCATCTGTTGTTCATGCAGAAGCTTTTTCAAATCCATCGCCGTCTCATAAGCCGGATTCACGATCTGAATCCTTTCTCCGAGATAATCCCGTATTTTAGATCTGAGAAGCGGATAATGCGTACATCCGAGAATCATCGCGTCAATCTGCGTATGTCTCATGGAGTCAAGATAATACTCGATCACTTCTTCTGTAACGACATGTTCCTTAAATCCTTCTTCTACCAGAGGTACGAAGAGCGGACACGCCTTTTCGATCACTTCAATATCCGGAGCCATCCTTTGGATGATCTTTGTATACATCCCGCTTTGCACTGTCGCATCTGTCCCGATCACTCCGACTTTCTGATTCTTCGTCGCTTCCACGGCAGCCCGAGCCCCCGGAACAACAACTCCCATGATCGGAATATCAAATTCATCGCGCACGGCATCCAGCGCCAAAGCGCTTGCCGTATTACAGGCGATCACGATTGCTTTCACCTGTTTTGTCTTCAAAAACCGGATAATCTGCTCCGAAAAACGGATAATTGTATTCTGCGACTTGCTTCCGTACGGAACCCTCGCCGTATCTCCGAAGTATACGATATTTTCATTCGGAAGCTGCCGGGATATCTCCCTCGCAACCGTAAGTCCGCCTACCCCGGAATCAAAAACTCCGACAGGCGCGGTCTTTTTACAGTCTATTCGCATGATTCCCTCCATCGTGGAAACAGCCGGTATAAACTTTATACCGGCATGTTTTTATAAATATATAACGAATTTTTCTTACAGAGCAAGTGTTTTTGCCACTTCATACTGATATTCGGATACTGTCTTCTTCATCGCCAATGCTTCTTCGATATCAAAATCAACATACTCGCCGTTCTTATATCCTACCACACGGTTTGTTTTTCCCTGGCAGAGAAGATCCACTGCCATAGCTCCCATAATTGACGCGTAAACTCTGTCTTTACATGTCGGGCTTCCTCCACGCTGCATGTGTCCGAGAATGGTAGCTCTTGTCTCAATTCCTGTTGCAGCTTCGATTCTCTTCGCCATATTGATCGAATCACCGATACCTTCTGCGTTGATGATAATATAATTTTTCTTACCGCGTTTCTTATTCTTCAGAATATCGTCAATGATCTCCTGCTCGTCAAAGTCATGCTCTTCCGGCATAAGAATTCTCTCTGCTCCATTGGCGATACCGCACCACAATGCCAAATATCCCGCATCGCGTCCCATAACTTCAATGATACTGCATCTCTCATGAGACGTTGATGTATCACGAACTTTATCGATCGCTTCCATCGCTGTATTTACAGCCGTGTCAAATCCGATCGTATAATCTGTACAGGCAATATCGAGATCGATCGTTCCCGGAATTCCAATCGTATTCACACCGAGGTTTGCAAGTTTCTGTGCTCCGGCAAAAGAACCGTCTCCGCCGATAACCACAAGACCGTCAATACCATATTTTTTACAGATTGCAGCAGCTTTCTGCTGTCCTTCTTCTGTACGCATAGATTTACAGCGCGCTGTCTGAAGGAACGTACCTCCACGCTGAATCTTCTCGGACACATCACGCGCCGACAGATCAATGATCTCTTCTTTCAGAAGTCCGTGAAATCCTCTTCTGATACCGCGAACTTTCAATCCTCTGGCAAGCGCCGTTCTTACAACCGCACGGATTGCCGCGTTCATACCCGGTGCATCTCCACCACTTGTAAGAACTCCGATTGTACGGATCTGATCTTCAATCTCCTCTAAGTACTTTTCTTTTTGATTCTCTGCCATGATTTTTCCACCTTTCTGCAAAGTGACGCTATTAATAATATTTATTCATTGTAATTTTTTTAACAATAATATTCGAAAATTATTCTACCTTATTTAGAAGTGGTTTTCAATAGCTTTTTCAACCACTTTTACCCGACTTTCACCAAAATGGTTCATTAATCTGCTCAAAATCTGCTCATTGATCTGAATATTGCGGTTTTTCGGAAGCCTTTTTACTGCCCGTTCCTTCGCACAGTATATCACAACTTCATCTTCTCCTTCCGAATCTGCCAAATATCCGTAGACGATCTGCTCCTCATCAAGAAACGTTGCTTTATCCGGGAATTGAATCCACAATTCCTTCTTCGTACTCTCAAAAGGAATCACTTTCTCACAGATTAATTTACTTGCCTTTTCATCTTCCTCAGAAACTCTTCCGCTAATGAATACTTTCTCATTCAGTTCCATCCAGCGTCGGTTCCTCTCATAATCCCTCGGGAAAACAACAACTTCCACCGTTCCCAGCAAGTCTTCCAGCGTAAGAAACGCCATCACCTGATTCGTCTTTGTATATTTCGTTGTCTTATCGACGATCATCCCGCCAATGATGGACTTCTGCCCGTCATGCACCTTTGTTCTATTCAGTTCTTCATCAAACTGGAAGTCCGCCGTCGTAGCCGAGATCACTCTCCGCCAACGCTCTTCATATTCTTCCAGCGGATGACCGCTAATATAGATCCCAAGCACTTCTTTTTCAAATGCAAGCTTATTCTCTTTTGTGTACTCGCCTACGTCAGGCATCTTGATCTGAAAATCTGCTTTTTCTTCTTCCCCCACTAAGTCAAACAGGCTCATCTGACCTGACATAGAATATTTTTTCTCCTGATTCACATGATCTAAGATCTGAATGTAAATACTCATAAACTGTTTTCTCGTCCCGCCAAGAGCATCCAGTGCCCCGGCTTTGATCAGGTTTTCGATCGTTCTTTTATTCAATCCTTCTTTTGAAGAAACACGGGTAATAAAATCTTCGAGATTTTTATATGTTCCGAAAGTATTCCGCTCTTCAAGCATTGCATGAACGATCGGTCTTCCGATACTCTTGATCGCCGCCAAACCATATCTGATATTCTGTCCGTCAACTGAGAAATCCGCTTCCCCTTTGTTAATATCCGGCGGAAGGATCTGTATTCCCATCTGCCTGCTTGCGTAGATATATTCAGCTACCTTCGACGGATTATCAATGACCGATGTCATAAGCGCCGCCATATATTCGACCGGATAATAATATTTCAGCCATGCCGTCTGATACGCTACGACCGCATACGCGGCGGCATGCGACTTATTGAATGCATAGTTTGCGAAATCCAGCATCTCATCGTATATTTTATTCGCCGTCTTTTCATCAATTCCGTTCTTAATACATCCCGGAATATCAGAACCTTCATCCCCATATAGGAAAATCTGCCTCTCCCGCTTCATTTCATCGCCCTTTTTCTTAGACATAGCGCGTCTTAAAAGGTCGCTTCTTCCAAGCGAATATCCGGCAAGATCCCGCACGATCTGCATAACCTGTTCCTGGTAAACGATACAGCCATAGGTCGATTTCAGAATCGGCTCCAGCTGCGGACAATCGTAAGTGATCGACGTAGCATCATTCTTTCCTTTGATGTACTGAGGAATAAAATCCATCGGCCCCGGGCGATAAAGAGAAATTCCGGCAATCATATCTTCCAAGCTGTCCGGTTTCAGTTCTTTCATAAAGCTTTTCATTCCCGCGCTTTCCAACTGAAAGATCCCGTCTGTCTTTCCCGATCCGATATACTCAAGCACCTTTTTATCGTCATAATCCAACGTATCCATGCTGACTGACGGGTCTTTCTTTCTCGCCATATTCACTGCGTTTTGTATAACAGTCAGTGTACGCAGTCCGAGGAAGTCCATCTTCAAAAGTCCCAGCTGTTCCAAAGTAGTCATCGTAAACTGTGTCGTTACGGATCCATCTGCCGCCCTCGAAAGAGGAACATACTCATCCACCGACTTCTGACTGATCACAACACCTGCGGCATGCATGGAACTATGTCTGGGAAGTCCCTCCAGCCTTCTCGCCATCTTGATCAGATACTTTACTTCTTCATCCTCTTCATACGTCTTACGCAGTTCGGGATTTACTTTTAACGCCTTATCGATCGTCATCTTCGGCTCCTGCGGAATCATCTTCGCAATCGAATCTACAAACGCATAAGGCATATCCATCACCCGCCCTACATCGCGGATCACCCCGCGCGCCGCCAAAGTTCCAAAGGTCACAATCTGAACAACTCTGTCTTTTCCATATTTTCTCACAACATAGTCAATCACTTCCTGCCTGCGTTCGTAACAGAAATCCACGTCGATATCAGGCATGGAAACACGTTCCGGATTCAGGAAACGCTCAAACAGGAGCTGATACCGGATCGGATCGATCGTCGTAATCTCCAGACAATAAGAAACAATGCTTCCGGCCGCAGATCCGCGCCCCGGTCCGACTGCGATCCCATGATCTTTTGCATATTTTATAAAATCCCACACAATCAGGAAATAATCTACATACCCCATATTCTTGATCGTGCCCAGTTCATAATCAAGCCGTTCCCTCAGTTCATCCGCCCGTTCTCCATAGCGTTTCTCAAGTCCTTCATAACATAATTTCTGAAGATATTCCCATGAAGTATACCCGCTTGGAACATCGTATTTCGGAAGTTTTGTCACGCCAAATTCAATCTCCACAAAGCAGCGGTCTGCAATCTTCTGTGTATTGTCAAGCGCCTGAAGCGCATATGGGAAAAGAGCCCCCATTTCCTCTTCGGATTTCACATAATACTGTCCGCCCTCGTAGCGCATCCGGTTCTCATCCGACAATTTCTTTCCTGTCTGAATACAAAGAAGAATATCATGTGCTTTCTCATCTTCCGCATAAGTATAGTGCACATCATTTGTCGCCACAAGCTCGATTCCTGTTTCCTGCGACATTTTCAAAAGCTGTTGGTTTACAAGTGCCTGATCCGGCAGTCCGTGATCCTGCAGTTCCAGATAGAAATGATCTTCCCCGAAAATATCCCTGTATTCCAATGCAGCTTTCTTCGCTTCCTCATACAGCCCTTTCATCAGATATCGGGACACTTCCCCCGCCAGACAGGCGCTCAACGCAATGATGCCGCTATGATATTCCCGCAAAACTTCTTTATCTACGCGGGGTTTGTAATAGTATCCCTCCACAAAGCCTTTTGATACAATCTTCATCAGATTAGCGTATCCTTCGTTATTTTCCGCAAGAAGCACGAGATGATAATACCGGTCTTCCCCGCCGGTCACTTCCCGGTCAAACCGGGAGTTCGGGGCAACATATACCTCACAGCCTAAGATTGGATTAATTCCCTGATTTTTCGCTTCTCTGTAAAAATCAATTACCCCATACATTACGCCGTGGTCTGTGATCGCCGCACTGTCCATCCCCAGAGCTTTCACCCTTGCGACATATTCTTTTATCTTATTCGATCCATCCAACAGACTGTACTCTGTATGGACATGCAAATGTGCAAAACTCATCTCTCACCTCGTAAACTAACCTGTTCTAATCGATTCTCCTATTGGCTAACGCAAATCTGCCGCGAAAATTTTTCCTGCTTTATTGTCAATCTGTATCTTTCCCTGCTTCAAAAGTCTTCCGACTGCACGTTTAAATGCCGCTTTGCTCATTCCAAATTCTGCCTTGATCCGTTCCGGATCCGCTTTATCTGTAAACGGAAGCATCCCGCCGTTTTTCTCGATACGTTTTAATACTATATCGGCATCCGTGTCCATCTGTTCCGGTATCCTTCCTCTTACGCTCAAGTCGAGTTTTCCGTCTGCCTTCACAGCCGTCACCCTCGCCTCAACCTGCTGCCCGATATACATCTTTCCGTAAACTTCCCGCTTCGGGATCATTGCCGAATACTGATCATCCACAGCAACAAACACACCGAAATCACGACTCAGTTCATATACCGTTCCGCTGACCATATCCCCTTTCTTGTACGGCGAATCCGTCCGAAGGAGCTGATAAACTTTCATCGTTGCACACAATCTCCCGCTCTTATCTATATACAGACTCACAAGACAACGATCGCCTTTTTCTACCTTTTCTGTCTGTTCTTTGAAAGGAAGCAGCAGATCTTTCTCCAACCCCCAATCCAAAAACGCACCGACTCTTCCGACGTCTGCCACTTCAAGCACCGCCGTTTTTCCAAGTGTGAGTTTCGGTTCATTTGTAGTTGCGATCATACGATCTGAGGAATCCTTATACAGAAACACCTCGATCGGATCTCCCGGTTCAATTCCTTCCGGCACCTGCTTTTTCGGCAGAAGCACCCGCTCTTCATCATTACCGAGATACACGCCGAAATCCACGATCTTCACAACGGTCAGAACTTGTTTCTCTCCCAGTTTCATACATTCTCTCCTTTATCATTTCGAAGCAGAATCCCTTGCATCCGCCCCGATCTTCTTCCATCATTTGCTCCCCTCGAAGCTTACTGTTTATTGTATCACACCCGGGCGGATTGTTCCATACTCTCCATCAAATCCGGGGTTCCATTTTATCTGCTCATTCCTTATTTTGTCAATCAGAGATTGAACAGCTTCGCCGGCAACGCACCCGATCTGTTCAGCCGGCATCTCTCTTAATATTTCAAATTCTGAACCAAGTTCCACAAGAAGCCGCATATATTCCCTCTCAGCACGTTTGCCTTTCGGAGCAAATCCGTCCGCCAGGGCAACGACTTCTCTTAAAGGGATCAAATGTTCATATGTCTCTTTTTTTAATGCGACAGCCTTAGCCTCCTCTTCCGACCTGTCTGCCAGCTCCTCGATCCGATTCGCTACTCCTTCCGTCACCTTACGCCCGCACACCGGACAGATCCCGCCATGAGCCGCCGTTTCTGCCGGAGTAAAACAAACGCCGCATTTGCGATGTCCGTCCAAATGGTACTTTCCCTCCTGCGGATAAAATTCAATCGTTCCGCCCAGTCCGTTCCCTGTCCGCAGCGCTTCTGCCAGTTCTCTATAAGAGAGTCCGATATCAAAAAGCGTCGCTTCTCTTCCTAAATTCCCGGGAGAATGGGCGTCCGAATTAGAAATAAGCCGATAGTCATCCAAAACAGACACTCTGCGGTTCATGACCGGATCGGACGAAAGACCTGTTTCCATTGCATATACATAAGCCGTCATATCTCCAAAACACTCCTTTGGAGTCCGAAATTCCGAAAATGCACCGAACACCGAAAAATGCGGCGTCCATATGTGCGCCGGAATATAAACAGCTTCCCCGCACTCATCAAGTGTCAGCTCAATCAGATCCCGACAATCCAGTCGGAGCGTAGGACGCCCGTCCGAACAAAGATTTCCAATCAAAGCAAGGCGGTCTGCGATCCGTTCCGCCACCTCCAGATCGGGAAGGAGAACGAGACTGTGCACCTTCCGCGAACGACCTTCTTTTTTGTACACAGAACTGATCTCACCGCTTACGACAAAACGCGGAATCATCTCCTTCTCCTTGTTCCCATACGCACCAATTCGTTTTCCCTGCGCCTCGTCACGAAGCCTGTATTCTTCTTTCAATACATACAAGCCGTCTTCTGCCGGAGTCAGTTTCTCCCGAAGTTCTTCCCGCCACGCCGGATGGGTAAAATCACCGGTTCCTACAATATGGATCCCTTTTCTCCTTGCCCACAGATCGAGCAATTCCGGCGTACATGTCTTACTTGTTGCATAAGAATATCGAGAATGGATATGAAGATCTGCTATATACATTTTTCACTTCTCCCCTTTCACAACCGCTGTCTCTCACTTCTTAAAGCAGGAATCTTGCGTACATTTCTTATACCCGGCTCTCAAAGCTTCCTCCAGCGAATCGAAGACGCAGAGCGCATCTTCGGGTTTATTTGCGATATAAAGGCAGTCCCTTCTGCCATGGACATAGTAACCGTTGGCATAATATTTTGTATTTATCTTGCTTATAAACTCCGATATTGATGAAGCAAAACTGATTTCTTTCGCTTTCTCTCTGTTTATTATAAAGCCTTTTGAAGTTCCATTTTCAAGCTCCCGAACAAACCTGCACCCCGGAAGAGATATCGGAGATTCGGTTAACTGCCAATACAGCCTGTACAAATCCTGTTTTAAAAATATATAGTATTCGGCGCTGTTTCCGATAATCCAGTATTTTGTATTATCTTCTTTCAAAATTCCGCTATTTGTCCACGGAAGATTATTTCGCAGCCGTTCCTGATATTCTATATAGATATTCCCTGTCTTTGCCAGTTTCATGTCATGTTTGATCTCTAAACCAAATTCATTTTCGCCAGAGTACTGTCCCTCTTCATCAAAAAAGCTGCCAAGCTCAACCCCATATTTTGCAAATTCTTGTTCAACCCACACTTCAAATTCATGTCCGGCCTGAAGTTTCCCCTTAAAATAAGGTGTTTTTTTACGAGAGACATCCCAGTCAACAGGTTTTTCATAATGAATCGGATCCGCCAAAAACCGGTCGTTCCATGTCTTTACATAGTCATTATATCTGTAGATCAAAGATTCCGTAGGCTGAAAATCCGCATAATCAATCTCTGCACCGCTTGATATTTTTTCAAACCAAAACAGATAAAGATAGTCTTCGGGAGAAAGTCTTTCTCTTGGATTAATAATACGCATAGTCACCTCCACTGAATCTAAATTTCTTCTGCATAAGCAGTCAGCCGGTCCATATCACTGCCGAACTCCTTTTGCCGCTCTTTCCTGTTAAAGAAATGCAGCCCCCATATCTTATAATTATTATCATCCGCTATTTGAACAACCGGAACCAACTGATTTTGCATTTCCAGTAAAAACTCTTCTTTCCACTTGTCCACAGGCAATAAATGTGTCCCTTTCGGTTCAATAAAAACTTGAAGCTGTTCAAACCCTCCGTCCTTACATACCTGAAGAAACAAAAGATAATCCGGTTCAAATCTTCGTCCGCCGTCAAAAGAATAAAGATGCAGTTGTCTTTCATTTCTTAGCAGGTAAACTTTATCGTACTTCTTCTTCAACTTTTCGGCATATAATTTAAAATACGCCACAAACGCTTTTTCTTCCACAGTACCGAAATTATCTTCAAACGCAAACCAATCTTCTTTGGACAGATCTAATCGATACGCCGCGTCCACAGAACTGTCATTTTGAGAAACACCAATCCCGCCATCATGAGGATTGATATAGCTGCATTTTTTATCGGTGAAAATATCATGTATGTAATGTGCCTTGAACTCTTTTGTTCCTTCATATGTTTCCTCTGTTTTGGATACATTTTCAGCAATCTTTGACAAAGCGCTAAGGCATGCGTCATACAGAGTCAAAGCAGATGGACTTTCCTCTTTTGATATAATCTCAAGCTTAATCTTTCCTAAATAATCTTCCCCGAAAACAAATTCTTTTATCGATCTGACATTTGGAAAATATGTTTTTAATTTGTCGAACTTAAATACATCAAATTTGCACAGACCTTTATACACAATCCCGTAATTCATGTTTGCGATCTCGCTTACCGTACAGGAATACAGATAAGTTTCCACCTGCGATTCCTTTGCTGCGGCAGCTTCATCTAAAACAGTGTCTTCTCCCGTTTTCCCTGTATTTGCAATATATCGATACACTTTCTCCCTGACAGAAGAAGGCAGACCCGTAATTTCTTCTCTGCTCTTTGCAACCCTGTCATTTATAAATACGACTCCCTGCTTATACAATTCATCGTTTTTAAACGCTTCTTTAAGCGTATACATACAGGTAACCGTTTTATCCAAGTCAATTCCCACCTCGCGCAGAGCGCTCTTTAATTCATCTATATATCTGCTGTTGTTTTGGCAATGATAGTACAATTCCTCACAGATCCTCAGCGGATTCTCCACATCGCTGTCATACTTTCTTTGGTATTTCGACTGTTCCCGGTTCACAGTAAAAGGACAGTATCTGGCGCCTCGCCCGATGAGCTGCGCCTCTGAAACAGTTGATTTTCCCGGTTTTCCATTCCGTGAATCCCGCGTTTCATAAAGCCGGACGATATCGAACAGATTCAGTACATCCCATCCTTCGTCAAGTTTCTTCACCTCAAATATCGCTCTGTAAGGGTTGCCGTAATCTTCCAAAGAATTCAATAAAAGCTGTTGTTCCTCCGCTTCTTTGTCGTCATTTACCGACACCACATGCGCTTCGGAAAAATCTTCCCGCAGCTCCTGCGCCAATTCATCGTAAGTAATATTTCTGTCTGAAAAATACGACTGTACCGTATGCATCACACTGCTGCCAGACGAAGTAAAGATCCTCTCTATATCAGATGCAGACAAATTTTTAATCATATTGCAGAACTCCTGCATCTGCGTCTTGCTGTCCGCAATTTTTGCCGCTTTGAATAAAACGATCGGCTTCATAAAGATACGGTGTTCCTGAAAAACTTTCAGCCGGTACTGACTCAAAATAACAGCCTGCAATTCCCTGTCTAATAAAGGAATGTCACTTCTTAATGTAAGAATCTCTTTCGAATACCTGTCTGCTCTGAATTTGTATAACGGATAATCAAATATAATTTTATTGGAATACGAAGCTGCCAGAAGCGGATTTTCCGTATCACAAGTCGCCGTAAACTCCAACAGCACGTTCTCCTTGTTTGCTTCAAAAATATAGCGAACAGTCGACTCCCAACTATGATACGACTCTTCTTCGGCAGCATTCATTTTCGCAGTATTCCCCTGTAATGTCTCCACATTCAGATGATGTGCTTCATCCGATATAAGAACGACTTTCTGCCCCGAAAAATCATCCAACGACAGCGCGTTTTCTTTCGACGTCCACATATCCATATGCAGACTCTGCGTTGTCGTGAAACATAAATTGATCGCATTATCGTCACTATATTGGAAATTGCGAACCTCATTCACCGATACATGTTCTCCGTCTATCATAAGATCTTCTGCAAACAGATACTTGCCGGAAGATTTATTCAGGAAATTATCCTTCGTCTTTCTTACGATATTCGAAAGATTTACAAAAAACAGAAAATTCCTGTACCCCTGCCGGTACAGAAATAAAATCAGCCCTGCCATTATCAATGTTTTGCCGCTTCCGGTAGCCATATGGAATAATGTTTGGGTCGGATATGTCCGCAATTTGCTATTGTAATATGTTACAAAATTTTCAAAAGCTTTTTTCTGATACGGCCTTAATTCAAAGTTCGAATTCAGATTTTCCTCAATAAAAGAGGGCATTTCTTCGATATATCCGGCATCCCGCAGTCCCTCGATTTTTTCATATAAAAAGGTCATCTTACACCCCCTCGTAGAAAGATTTCGAAACCATTTTATCCTCTTCGCTGACGGCATACGATTCGTCGTCAATATCACAATAATTTACATATAATTGATTTAAATCCAACAGCTCCATCAAAAATCTTTTCTTTTCATCGACAGTAAGCTTATGAAAGTCTTCTGAAGACAGATCAATATCTTTCGGATTTATTTTATAACTTATATATCCGCTCTCCGCCATATCATTAAAAATCAGCGGCAATTCCTCTTCCGTCGAATCCATGATCCGATCAGCAAATATTTGATTCGCTTTTGCCAATTCAAAATAAACAAACGAACCGCTCCCGTCATACTCATACTCCGCAAGCAGATCATTTTCTTTGCCCTGAAGAACACCATGAATCCGCTTCACCGTTATCTGTTCTATGTAATCCATCTGCTCACAGATAATGAATTGTCTGTTCATTTTTAACGCAACTGCCGCCGTTGTTCCCGAACCGCCGAAAGCATCTAATACCAGATCGCCTTCCACCGTAAAAATACTCATGAGAAACGCTAACAAATCTTCCGGTTTTTTCCCATTTCTAAACTCAACATTTCCTTCATCATTCACAACATTATAGCTCTGAACAAAATCCAAAAAATTAGGATACGGTTTATAAGTCACCTTTGATGAAGTCGGCATTCCCTGCAAGTACGCTCCGTTTTTATTGCCTTCCGGCGGAAGATAAAAATAACGATAATCATACATATCATCTCCGATATCGTCCACCTTAAAAAGCGTTTTTGCAGGATAGGAACTTTCCAACGGCTGTAAATATTTCACATAAAATCTTCCTGATGAAACTTTTTCTTTTATCGAGCCTCGAACTGTCATCACTTTAAAGTTCTCTTTCGAAGGCTTCGTCTTTTTCATCTCGTATTCATCGGGAAGAAATACCCTTCCCTTCCTTCCGTCAAACTCAACCGGAGTTCCTTCCGACAGTTCGTTTACAACCCATTGATAATCATCGACCCTTTTCTCTTCTTCCTTTTTGGGCATCTTAAAATCAGAACTTTTCGAATATACAAGCACATACTCAACAACATCATTAAATTCTTTATCTCCTGTAAGCGTTCTATCCGGATGCCTTACAAGAACATTAAATGTCATAACATAATTCCCGATGATCTCATCAAGCAATACTTTTAAATACGAATATTGATGGAAACTGCATTGTATCAAAAATACACCGCCGTTGTTTGTAATCATCGGCAATACTTTTTCAACCCTGTTCTTAATAAATAACAGCCAACTGCTTCTGGAAAATCTGTCATTATACCCAAAACTGTCCGACCCGGTATTATAAGGAACGTCCCAGTAAACCATGCGCACTTTATTCGCATACTTCTTTCCGATCGAACTTAAAGCAAGCAGATTATTTCCCTTTATAACAAGATTGTCGTCCGGTCTGATTTCCCGCTCTTTTTTCCAGCCGGCAGCAGTATACCTCTTCGCGCCGCAAATAGTCTTTGGACACAACAATCTGTCAACTTCATCCGGCGCCAGCGCGGCATTATAAAATATTTCAGAACGTTTCTGATCTTCCTTTGTCTGTCCGCCTTCCAGCACACAGTCCTTATACGGAAAAACCAGCTCCACATCATTAGATGCAGATATCAAATCCCCGTCTGAATCTGTCAAACCAATCTTATTCTTAAACCGCGTATATGAATCCGGGAAAAATTCACGATTATTGATCAGCCATCCAAACGCGACTTTATCAAACACGGCAACTTCGTCAACCATAACAAAAAAATGATCTTTTGTAACATCGCTGCTCAATAAAAGTTTCAAAAGATTACGATCCATATGCATTGCAGCTTCATACAAAGCATTCTTAAGCAAAACACCTTCCTCTGAAAAGAAACGATCATCCTGCCTGATTACTTTCATAACCTCATCATAGAATTTTGACATTGTTACCTATCTTCCTCCGATGTTCCCTGTTCTCTGCATCTTGCCTTTCGCAGTTTCAAACAGATTTTTACTTGAGACCTTTCCGCCTCCCCGTTTAGTATCCCCTCATATCCCGATACTGTTAGGATATATCATAACACAATGCATGAGCAAAAATAAACTGTATTTTTTATACTACTCCTTTTCTGCAGCCGCACAAAAAATCCGACTATTTAGAATTCTTTTGATGATTTAATTCTTGCAAATTTTCTTCAAAAAATCATCAACTTCGTGATTAAATTTCTCATAGCGCTTATTGGCAATAAAATGATCTCCCTCGATCATAACCAGTTTCGCATTTGATATATTTTCTGCAATTTCTTTTGTATGTGATTCCTTGATCATATCCTTTGTTCCACAGATAACAAGTGTCGGAACTGTTATTTTCGCCAGTTCCTCCGGTGTAATGTCAGGATCATTCACCATAAGCCCCAGCATTTCTGCATTTCGTTCTGCCCTTGCTGATTTGGCGGAACACAGCCTCGCAATCCGATATCCGATCTCAATCGGAATCTGCGTCGTTCCTTTTACGCCCTTTGCATTTAGATTCCCTCCGTTTAAAATTAAAGCCTTCACCATATCAGGATGCTTCATCGCGAACTTCATCGCAATATTTGCACCATCTGAAAATCCCAAAATAATCGCATTGGAAAGTCCACTCTCTAACATAAAATCATATAAATCACAGGCAAACTGCTCTATGGTAAACGGTTTCGAACCTCTCGGTGATGCGCCGTGACCTCTTGTATCCAAAGCAATTACACAATATTTACTGCTGAAATACTCGATCTGATTTTTAAAATAAGAACTATCTTCTCCGTTCCCATGCAAAAGAAGAAACGGTTCGCCACTTCCCTTTTTCTCATAATGCAATGCTATTTCCATCCACTTATCCCCCTCCCAAAAAAGAGTTTCAACTGCTGCTATATCTGACAATTTTCCTGCTGCTATCCCCGCTTTTTCACAAATGCTTGTTCCATCTTCTCTGCGGAAATATGGAAAAAGCCCCTCGCCTTTCGGCGAAGGACTAAACTTACAACCTGACCATTTATATACCGCATATTTATAGTCTATCCTAAAGCTGACTCGTTTGGAAAGATCTGATCCCATTCCCGGAAACATCTGGAGATTCTCAAATTTACCGGAAATCTGCTATTTATATTATACACTAAGAGCTGTGAAATTCAACGTGAACTTTCACAGCTGATAGGTCTTGAACTCATTCCATCAGCGTATACATGGCTGACATGCCCTTCTGCTGAACAACACACATTGGTATCTTTTGATTTCATAGAATTCATAATTCCTGACCAGTTCCCAAGAATATATGCTTTAGCATTTTCAACTGCCTTTTGTTTTGTTTCTTTATCCGTAATACTTATGATCCGGTTAAATGTTCCTTCAGCCATCCATTTTTTCTTTTTATGGATTGCTCTATATAGTTCACTTCTAGCATCATCGGCAGAACCTTCAAGATGTGACGTAGCTGCTATGATATATTTGTGCATGTGATATTTATCCAGGGAAAAACGCGCCTTCGGGATGACCTTTTCTCCTCTACGTATCCATGCAGCTCCATCTCCATTGATATAAACTCGATCAACTGTATCCATGTCATATGCATCATTCAGATAATCTAACACTTCGTTCCAAAGCTGACTGATCGCGTCCTTTCCATCATAAACTCCACCAAAATATTTTGTATTTATAAGTTTCGGGCGTCCTTTCTCATCTGTGTCAACACCTTCATATACGTAAATAATCCGAGGCATTACCGTATTAATACGTGGTTTTTTAATATCTCCTTTATGCTCTAAACATTGAAGTGATACATGATCTTCATCCGCATCGATATAAATCGTTTTTAATTCTTTCTTTTCCTTAGCAGCTTTTATAACTGGAAACTCTAATCTATGCAGCTTATTCATAACAGATTCCTTGCTTATGGAATCCCCATTTATACTGGCATTCGCACCACCTTTTCTATAACTACTCTCAGATGCTTCTTTTAAGATTCTAGCTTCTGCATCCTCTGTAATTCTCGCATGGTGTTCTAACCCCATTATTTGATCCAAAAGATAGCAGGATTCACCAGTAGCAACATTTTTAAATAAAGTTTTATGATAGACAACTTCTCCGAGACTTGTCAGCAAAGAAGTCTCATCTCTTCGAACAATATGCCAACCTTGACGTAATTCTTTTCGTTTCCGCAACAGTTCATCATACGATTCCCATTCTTCTGCTATGATACTGTAGCCCAATTTGGTAACCTCATCTGTCACACCATAAACCATTTCGGCAATTTTAGTAAGATCGTCCGTATAAGATTTAAAAATATCTGTTAATTTTTTTGCTCCATTTTCACAAAACTGTTGTATACTATTAATCACGAAAGCACCCTCCTTGGATTTTGGTCTAGTCAACTTTAATCCTGACACAGGATCCCGGTGCTTTCTCTTTTTTATTTTTTTCTTACAAAAACTTTACCCTACGAATCAATCATGAACTTCATGCTTCCTTTACTCTCGTTTCGTCATATTTCCATAGACAAATCCTTCGACTTCAGGAAATCTATTACTTTTACAAGCATACTATTTTTGAATCCCTCATCTTTTTTCATTTTTTTAATAGAGCATTCCCACACAACAAGGCATTTAATATTATTCTCGAATAATTCATTTCTTACAACAAGATCTCTTTTCTGATTTACCTCAAATTTGTTCTTCCAAAACTCAATTCTTGATTTTGGCATATATGCAAATTTGCATCCTCCATGTCTGTGCCAAAAACAACCATGAACAAACACAGCTGTATTATATTTTCTTAAATACATATCCGGATGTCCCGGTACCTTTTTTGAATTCAGGCTGTATCTGTAGCCTTTCGCAAACAATAGCTTGCGAAAATAGACTTCCGGTTTTGTATCTTTTGACCGAATTGCCGCCATATTTTTACTTCGCTGTTCCGGTGTTACTATATCCATTTTATTTTTCCTCTATTGCCTTCACATACTGCACAAATCTTGATAATGTCCAGATTCTGTCCTGTCTGTCAGAAGGATATGTTTTGATATAAGGCTGTGGCACAACAAGGATAACATTTTCTGCCTGCATCTCATCCATCTGAGCACCCGATATTCCCTGCTGGAGAGTACATAAATATTTCGGCTTACCCTTTAATCTGTCTGCTTCATTAAGTACCTGTCTCCATCTGTCTTTACAGGTAGTCTTTGCAGCCAGGGAAATCAGTCTGTCCACAGAAAATCCGCTATTATGATAAGCTTCTTTAGACGGAAAAATAAAATCCGGTTTCTTATTCCCCTCTGTTACAGCCTGTGCCGAGTATTCAAGTTCATTTCCATCAAAGATTGCCGCAAGATGATGTTCCAGACTTTTTCCTGCTCTGCTTTTTCTTCTGTTCAATACCATATTCGCTACTTTTACAAATTCATCGACAGAAGTAAATCCTTTCGTAATAATATCTCCATATCGAGCATATTCGAGTGCACGAAACAGAGCATATTCCATATTCGTCCACTCAATAATTTTTCTGTCTGGATTCGTTTGTATATATTCAATGTGATCATATGCTCTGTTTTGAATATCTCTTGCTGCCGCAGACATGATCTCCGAAGCTGGAAAATCAACATCCAGACTGCAGATAAACTCCTGAATCGCAATCTGTTCATGTGTTTCCGGCTGAATTTTTCCAGTATCGATCAAACAGTTAGTTTCTGTGGGACTAAGGCCAAAAGCGTTTAAAAATGTTTCTATATCATCATCAGAATTCAATACATAGCCAAGATAATTTTCTTCATCTGCTTTAACAAAGACAAACAATGCTCCCGTATACTCCGTTGTTAAAAACGGAAAGTCTCTTCCAAAATTTGTAATACGGTACTCATTTCTTGTTCCCTTTCCATAATAAATAAAACGAGTATCTGTCACAAAATCGTCCTGCCACTTTACCTTTACCCACTTATCCTTATTTTCGCCTTTTTGTCCTGGTTCTGAAAATAAGATTTCTATAGATGATTTTGGAATATATATACCAGCCTGATGTCCTCCCGTCGCACCGGTATCATTTGCCGAAAAGAATTTACAAAATCCCCTCTGACCATTTAATACTGCCTGTATTGCCTGATTAGAATATTCTGTTGTCATTAAATCACCTTCCTCTGCATCTTATCTGCTGTCATTGCGTCCATATATTCAAGTTTTGCAACAATCAATTTTGCAACATTTTCCATCAGTGGTACAACAACAGAGTTACCAAACTGTTTATATGCCTGAGTATCTGATACCGGAATCTTGAAACTGTCCGGGAACCCCTGTAATCTTGCACACTCCCTTGGAGTAAGTCTCCTCGGATTCTTTCCCTCCTGTGCAATCAATATTTCGGACCCGTCTTTATAATACCTTGCACTTATTGTTCTTGATACCCCATCTAATGGAGCTATTCCATAACCAAAACCATTGCCCGCAGCTCTATGCTTTGCGGCATAATTTTGCAGATATATCCACAATTTATCTGACAAAGTATATTTTGCTTCCACATCCTTATCCAGAATATCCTGCATAACCGGCTTTGGATTTTTAGGTGTCAGCTTAAATTCAAAATCAATATCTTTTCCGTATCTCTCTCTGTCGAACCCGACTATAATAATTCTTTCTCTATGCTGTGGCACATAATTCTGTCCATCAAGAACTGCATGAAACACTTCATAATTCAGTTCATCCAGAGATGCTTTTATTACCTGAAACGTTCTGCCCTTATCATGACTGCAAAGATTTTTCACATTTTCCAGCATAAATGCCTTAGGACGTTTTTCTTTCAGAATCCGGCAAACATCAAAAAATAAAGTTCCCTGTGTCTTATCAGCAAATCCTGTTTCTCTGCCCATACTGTTTTTTTTGGAAACACCGGCAATCGAAAACGGCTGACATGGAAAACCCGCAACCAGAATATCGTGATTCGGTATATCTTTCTCATTTACCTTCGTAATATCTCCATCCGGCTGTTCACCAAAATTTGCAAAATATGTCTGCTGACTGTATTTATTCCATTCGTTAGAATAAACACAATGTCCGCCGGCTCTGTCAAATGCAATTCGCATTCCACCAATTCCAGCAAATAAATCTATAAATGAAAACTGTTTATTTGAAATATCTTTCTGCTTTCTTCTCATACCTGTCACATAATAGGCAACAGCTTCTCGAACGCAGTCTTGCATACTCTGCTCACTCTGTAAGGAATATGCATTCAGCTCCTCGTATAACTCATCTTCTACTCTTATGTGTACCTGTTTCATATCCAATCACTCCTGGGAATAATTTTATACCTGATTTTTCCCTATTATACTCCTGAAGTAAGAAAAAAGCAAGCCAAATAATCGAACGTATTTTCGCCCGCTTCGTTATCTTTTTCAGTTCATATATGACTTATAGTATATAAACTGTGCCCTTTATTCCTCTTTTTTATATACAATTTTACATTGTTGACAAAGTTTCTTTGTTAATGACAGATTCCATGCATGCATCCTGCTGTGCCATCGTTTGTTCCTCAGGAATGTGTCCCAATCCATTTCCAGAACCGTCTGCAATTCATAGTCTTCATCAAACTTGCATACAATAACATATTCAAACTTCTGACGGTCAGGCACGTCTGATTCCGGTTCTTCCAGACCATAAAACACCCCTGTTGTTGCATTGCTTGTTGACTTTATACTGTATCTGTCCCCTTTTCTGCTGATTGCATCAATATTCTCTGTTCCCACTGGTGCTGGTGCAAGATTTGGCAACCCCGGTGTATTATTATATATTTCTATTGCCAGATATTCACCCAGTTCCCCAACTACATTATTTGTTCTGATGACCTTACGTCGTTTTAATTCTTTAATAGACATGCTATACAAATGAATTATTTCCTTTGTATCTTTTTCCTGTAAATTTTCCATTTAACACTATCCTTCATCTTTATTGCTACCCTCAATATTTTCCTGGGCTTTTCTGATATACGGTAAAAAATAACTTAAACTATTGAAACTTTTGTCAATACTGTCAGCAGCAAGATGCAGCCCGTTTACAATTTCATCTTCTGAATAAGCATCCAACAATCTGATGATATTAACTCGATTAATCATCTTCACAGTATCTCTGGTTTTTGCATTGCACTTATATATTGTATCAGATTTCATAATATACTTATTTTTTTCACAGTACAAAATAGCCTTATTTAGCTTCTCCCCAAAATCAAATTCAGAAACCTTACCATTAAACTGTACTATTTTTTCCAAACTGCTGATACCTCTGGTCTTTTTTAACCCCGTATTTACACAATAGACATTTCTAAAAACCGCTCCATGAAAATCCGCTTTTTCCAGCTTGCAATTATCAAATAAAACATTTTCAAAAATCGCACCTTTAAATCTGCTTCCTTTGAAATTCACGCTTTTGAACTCAATAAATCGAAATGTGCATCCATTAAATCCACAGTATTTCATAGTTGCTCTGTAAAAATTATTTCCATAAAACAACGAACCTGTAAATTTTGTATTATATGACTCACTGTATCCAAAATCCTTATAGCTGAAATTTCGTTTCGCTCTGTCTGCATTTTTATAGCTGAAAAACTTGTTATATTTCTTTACTTTCTTTTTCCTATATTTTTTCATAATGTACCCCGCACAGCAGAGGGGTTATCAGTTTCGAATTAACAATTTTTAACAGTAACATCACAAGAAAACTCACAATAGTTGCCAAATCACCAATTTTACTCATGATAACAATCACCTCGCTATACTGATTGAATTTTAGCCCTCCTTCCGTCCGTAGACCTCATATCAACCCAACCTCTCGGCTGAGCGGGGCAGGGCACCTGTATTATAGCATATTTTTGTTCTGCTTAGCATATAAGCAGTTCTTGAGTTTCCGCAGTTTTATCCACAGACCTCTGATTATTACTGCATCTTTATAAACAACTTTCAAAAAATGCCCAAAATATAAGGAATCTTCATCCTTTTTGCTGTAAAATTAAGATACCAACCAAAAACCTTACTAAACAAAAAAGAAGGAGATTCCCTATGACTAATTTTACATCAAATACTTATCAAATGAAACGTAAAATTTTAACTTTTTCAAATAAAATTTCAAGGCGTCTTTCTAAACCCGAACGAAAATTCACCGCCGATCTTACTTACGGTATGCTGGCAGCTCAAAGTTGTCTTTTAACGGATGTTGTTGATCAGCTTCACGAGGACTCTAAAAAAATAAATATCGTTGATCGCCTTTCCAGACACCTTGATAAAGGTACTCCTGTAGAAGCTGCTGCTTCTTATCTTCAGCAGATTAAAAAATGGATTCCTTCAGAGCCTGTGATTCATATCGATGACAGCGATGTTGTAAAACCGAATGGTTATAAATTTGAGTCACTTGGTATCGTGCGCGATGGCTCTGAAAGCACCTCTGCAAAAAATGTGTATAAAAAAGGATATCATGTTACAGAAGCCTGTGTTCTCACCAAAAGCAATTCTCCTGTCAGCATTTTTTCCAAAATACACTCATCCTCAGAAAAGGATTATAAATCTGCAAATACCATTACCTTTGATGCCATAGAACAAGGAGCTGCACTTTTTGGAAAAGCAACCTTTGTGTTTTAGTTTCGGCTTCATATCTCTGGTGTAGGCTTCTACAAACTCTCCAAAGGTCATATCGAGATCAGCAGCTTCTTTCATGCGGAAATAACGTTCCCATTCTGTCGCTTCCCGTTTGGTCTTAAAACCTCTTTTCACTTTCCGACAATTTTTTCCTGTCCAGTCATAATAGTGAAACGATACATACCATGTTCCACGCTTTTCATCTTTGTACGCCGCCATAACCTCACCTCCCTCTTAATTTGTCTGCGCCATACCATAAAATTTTTCTTCATAGTATTTTCTGCTTACTCTTCCGGCGATTGTAATAAATCCTTTTTCTTCCAGTTCTTCATTCATCTGCCGCACTAATTTGTAGGCAAATGGTTTTGAAACACCCAAATCCTGTGCAACTTCTCCGGCTGTTACAAATAAATCATTTTTCAAATAGATATCCTCCTTATTCATTTAGCTTTTTTGTTAAGTCCCGTATTTGTATTATACTTAGCATTTTTGTTATTTTCAATAGCGTATTTGTTAAGTTTATCTTTTTTATTAAGTTTAGCATTTCTGATAAGTTTCTATTGTCGTATGATTTGAGTTATGCTAAAATATAAGAAATAGGATAGCCATTTTCACAGGAGTGCTTTATGAAATATACAATACGGGAAATGACAGCACAGGAGTATCCGTTATTGGACGATTTTTTATATGAAGCCATTTTTGTTCCAGAAGGAGTAGAGCCACCTTCAAAAAGTATTATTACTGCTCCTGAGCTGCAGATTTATGTTAAGGATTTCGGAACATCAAAAGATGATTTTTCATTAGTTGCTGAAGTCGAGAACAAAATCATTGATGCTGTCTGGGTGAGAATTATGAATGATTACGGACATATTGATGATAAGACGCCTTCCCTTGCAATCTCTCTGTATAAAAAATATCGAGGGCAAGGAATTGGGCGCAGTTTGATAAAAGAAATGTTGTCTCTGCTACAAGCACACGGTTATAAACGTGTTTCACTTTCCGTTCAAAAAGCTAATTATGCAGCTAAACTGTACCAAAAAATAGGTTTTAAAATCATAAAGGAAATCGGCGACGAATGGATTATGACATATAACTTATAGATTTCAGAAAGGACATGATTTATGGTATTAGGAGAACGAATTAAGAGAATACGAACATTTCGTGGATTAACACAACGCGAATTAGGCTTAAAACTGGGATACGAGGAACGAAATGCTGATGTTCGTGTAGCGCAATATGAGTCTGGTTATCGTGTTCCTAAAAAAGACACGCTCATGGAAATTGCTAAGATATTAAATGTGAATTATATTAATTTTATCACCGAGGCCCCCGGCTGCACCGAGGACATTATGCAAACATTCTTCTGGCTTGACGAAGATAATCGCAACACCTTTCATTTATTCCAACTTGTCCGTAATCCTGGTAAGTGCAACGCTTCTGATGACAAATCTGTCCGGTATAATGACAGCGACGAATGGCCTGCTCATGCTCCTGTAGGTATGTGGATTGATTATGGTCTGGTAAATGAATTTCTGCGTGAATGGTGTCTGCGAAAACAGCAGTTAAAGATCGGAGAAATTTCAGAAGACGAATATTTTGAATGGAAAATCAACTGGCCTGCAACCAGTAGCGATGTTGATGAAAAAGGAACTGACAAGAAAAACAATAGTTATGAATGGAGAACTCTATGATTAAAAAAATCTTAGTCCAAATACTCAAGCTTCCATAATTGCCTTTTCTTTCTCAGGCGGACATTGCGGCTGCTTAGCATCCTCAGACTTCGGCTTATTATAATTCTCACGCTCGATAATCCCACACTTCTGCTTCACCTATGCGATATACAAACTGCTGACCTTCATACCGCTATGTTCCAGCACATACGCCTTAATCTCTTCATAGGTTGCCTTACTCTCCGCAGCAGTCAAATCAGCTCGTCCATCTTAACTTCAACTTCAATATGCTGCTTCACATTAAGTTTGGACAAAAGGCATACCGTCTCCACGGTATTACCAGATTCCCACAAAATCTTGTACTAAATTATTACTAATCAGCTATGTTTTGTATTCCTCTGAAATTCCCTAAAATTCTCTTCTTGTCCATTTAAACAAAATTTCATTGTTAATCTGCTTCAATTGTATTTCGGCTATCCATATGTCAAAAACCATATATTTCACAAATTCTCAAAATAAAACCAACTATACAGTCAATTTTACCATTTTGATTAAATAATTTGTATTTAAGCGAATACGTTTATATCCGCTTCCTAGTCCATCACTGATTCGGCTAAACAATGGTACTGGCTTTTCATCAAACGAAAATGTAACAGAGTGAAGAGTATATGTCATATCCTTTTTCATACAAATATCATCAAGTGCAATTTCAATTACCTTTTTTCTTCCCCCATAATACGGATTAAGTATTTCTATTTCATAAAGGTTGCCTTCAATATATCTTGCTTTTTTCAAGGGAAGAAGCATCGATTCTTTTCCTGCATCGATAAAAACCAGACCTACGGTATGTGCCATATTATTAAGTATTTTCAAAATTGCGTCGGGTTCTTTATATATCTGTTCATCCGAAGGAATAATAAAACTATTATGTTTTACCTGTTCATCATATTTCAAATCCATCAAAGTTTGACAAGGCATGGTACCTCTTATTACCCTTAATTGGTCTTCTATATAACTCAAGCAACCTTCGATATCGATTCGTTCCCAATAATAATGTTTTGTTGCCTCCTCCATCAAACGATGCAATGGTTCTGCCGTTTCAATCTGAAGCTTATCTTTATCGATATAAACAGCATTGCGATTTCTCGAGTATTCTTCCAAAAATCCACTGTTATTACAATTAAGAACCATCCAAATTGTTTTCGCATACAAATAAACATCAGATTTTTGGTAATCCACACCATCAATTTCCTCAACTGACTGAAATTCAGGTGGACGAATTGCCCGTGGACCTAGAGGCTCATTCATTTCTGTTATGTGTTCATCTGTATCAGCAATATTCCTAACAAGCCCAAAATCAGATAGACATAATCGCCCATCGAATAGCAAAAGATTCTTTGGCTTAATATCTCTGTGTACAAAGCCAAGTTTATGTAATTGCCTTATACAATTCCCCAAAGCAAACATCTGCTCCATTTTTTGCAAAACAGAAAATTTTTGTGGGTTATACTGTTCTGCTTTTGGCATTAGATACCATAGTACATCTGGTTCTTCTTCACAATATACTGAAGTATCATATATAGGAATAATTCCGCTAACTTTATCTTGAAAAGAAAGAACTGTTTCAATTTCTTTTCTAAATCGCAGCTTTCTCTTTTCTAGTTTTTTCTCTTCATTTGATGTTACATCCAAAAATTTGATAGCGTAATCTTTTTTTTGTGGTAACAAGTCACCTCCCTCAATAATGTCTGCAACAAAAACAACGCCATTTCCACCGTTTCCTATTTTTTTCTTAATGAGATACGTTCCATATTTTCCTATCACCTTTGAACCCATTCTGGAAGAGATACTAGTACCAGCCATTTTCAGCATCCTTCCTTTCTCTTTCAGAGTCTTTCTTATAGGTTTCATACAAGCCATAAAAAATCTTTGCAGTTTTTGGATAATATGATTCTAAATACTGAGCATTCTCTTTAAACTCCTTCGCCATCCTAAGTTCTTCTTTTCCTGCTGAAGGACTGAATACGCCACGACGATTATATACAGCTACCTGATACGCTCCGTTCATCTTCTCATCGCCATATTTCTCAATCATTTTTCTGACTGCTTCACATGGTTCATGACCATCAGTACCTATCGGCGAAAAAGAGAACAAACGTCCTAGAGTTGTCGCAAACAAGCTTTCTTGATCATTCTCAAGCAGTAATTGTCTATATTTTTCTATCCATTGTTCTAGCTGTTCTTCTGACACTTCTCCATTACTTTCTGTCGGACAAAATCGAGCCTTCTCATAGATTGTATACATATTGTGAATGTACGCCTGATCTTTTGAATGTTTTTCTGCCGTGCCATGATCCTTTTTAAATACCCCTTCTACCAGTTGTGCAAATAATTCCGGAGACTGCTTGATTATATGATGGAAGCATTTCATATTCTTCCAATCCAACAAATTCATAAATATAATCTCAAGATGAGTAATTCTGATACATTTTTGCGGATCATCGATATAAGCCTCTTGAATTACACCTATAAGCTGTTCAACATGATAGTCTATCAACTGATTGCCCTCTGAATGTGGCATACTCTCAATATCTTCAAAACACTCAAAGATCTGTTCCGCTGACAAAGGTTTTTGATAGTGAATTAAATGAACCTGATCAAGATACACAGCAAGAGTAGCATACTTTTTACATTCTGCTAATGCCCAAAACTTATTGTGCTCATCACAATAAAAGCAAGTTTTCCAAAACTCTTTTTTTATCGGTTCAGAGGCGAATGTAACGAGCGGAATTTCTTTGGTTCTATGCGCTTCTATCTTATATACTTCCGCCAAAATTTCCGCCGAACAACCGTGATTTGATAAATCCTCAATAATTGTGTCACATGGTATAACCTCACTACTTCTTATGCTTCTTAAATAGTCAATTGCAATTGCGCCTGATACTTGAACTGCTAATAGTTTTTTAAACGTTGTAAAATCCCATTTACCATCATTCCAATATTGGGCTAGATAATTTCCCAAAGTAGAAAACGATTCTTGGGCGCAAACCTTTGCCAATACAGTTAAATCATATCCATATGATTGGAATTCTACTATTTTATCTCGAATCAACTCTCGTGTAGCTGATTTGTTATCATCGCTTTCCCCTTTTTGTTCATAAGGAACAGGGTGAAGAAGTGGATAATCATGATTGTTTACGAATAAATAACTATATTCATATTCCGAAGTTTTAATATTAATTTTATCAAGAAGTTTTTCGTATTCAGCAATTTTTTCTTCTGGCATTGACCAATCTGAAGACGAAAAATATCTATGTTTATAAATAAGATGTCTAATCTCATTTTTAATCCGCATTACTTCTTCATCAGACATTTGGCTAAGTTCATACAAAAGTTGTTCAAAAATGTTCTTATTTAAATTTTCAGGCACCTCACCTAATAAATCAATCATTTTCTTCCAACGATCCACCGAAAAATCCATGTGCTTTATAAGAAGTTCAAAATAGCCCAAATACGCCTTTCTCATTTCAGCTATAGTAGTTGCCTGTGCTTTTTCATGCTCCCGATATTTTGGTGATGATAGCTCGCCAAACATACTTCTTCCACTATTATTAATCGCCGAATACAAGTATTCCCAAATATTATTATAGTCAATATCAAAAGCAATTTCGGCTGCTGCTAATTTTTCCTCTGCAGTCTGAAGAGAAGAAAAATTCATCCATGTGCAAAATATTTTCGAGAAAATACCCTTCGGAGAATTTGATTTGTACTCAAAATTATAGAAATCTAATTTCAAAAGCCATCGAAACGCCGGCCAAAAATACTCTCTTTGACAAAGGAACTGTTCAATTCCCCACAGAATATCAATATAAGCATTTCTTCCGAAAAGGAAATCACTTGATTGATTTTGAAATAGACATAGAAGACCTGTATCTTCCTTCAACTCGTTTTCAAGTCTTTCCAATGTGGCTTCTGGAGATATTTCACAGAGTTCTCTCCAGAATTTAGATATGTATATCCACTGTTTTTCAGTTTTTACACAATTTAATACTTCCAAAACCAATCTGTTTAAGGTTAATTGCGTTTCTTCGTCTTTCTGATACGCGCCTTTAATGAGCAATGTTTTCAGCATACCTTTTCGTATTGTTTCAGACCAAAATAACTTTTCGCCTTTAAACTGTGCCATCAATCTTTCACGGCTATCATAAGCAAAAAGATCTTCTGATTCATTAATCACTTCATATACAGCCATGACAAAAGATTGCCAAATCTTTTCGTTAGTCAGGACATTAAGATAGCTCCATATATTTTCCGTGCTTGCCAAATAGTATGAAATAAATCCATTACGCTTTATCATGTATAGGAGAGGATCTTCTCCTTTCGCATATGGAAGAACCTCTTCTAAGAATCTATCATATGAATCACCATACAAAGATTCAATGATTAATTTATCACCTTCGATTTCTTCCCAGCTTCCAATAAGGAGACATGTCTTTTTCGCTCTATCACTAACACGCTCCATCCAAGAAGGTACTTTTAAGTACTCCCCTCTAAACAGTTGTTTTTTCATCTGTGCATATAAGCCATGCGTATCTGCTAAAAGAGCATAGGCTTTGTCATACTCCATTCCCGCTTCTTTTAAACATCTTGATAACGTGTCACGTGTTCTTGGGCGTAACTCTAAAACACTCTTGTTAAATACTGGAGTATTCTCATCTATCACAAAAATATTAGTGTTATTCTCAATCGCTACAATTTCTTCCGCATAGAACCAAGGAATGTACACATTCCCTTCATTTTCCAATACATGAAGTTTATTCCATGACTCTATATTTTTGACAATATAAATAGGACGTTTGTCATTAAGTCTCCATAATTCATTAAGAACACAGTAAATAGACTCTTCTCTGCTGCGTCCCCTCACAAAAACTAATTCTTCATATCTCTGATTTTCAAATTCATCTCGAAAATGCTCATCATCAACTATAAAAAATTCTATTCCAATAGATGGATTCTGAGTTTTTCTTCTAAGTTCGATATCCATTTGTCCAGAAGATGCTATTGCTACTTGCTCACGATTGTAAATTACAAGCTCATTTGACATCTTTTCGATTCGATTTTGTAATTCCTGAAAACTACTTTCCTGCTCATCTTTCCATTCCTGTAGGAAATAATGTTCATATTTATCAGGAGCGATTGTTTTTAGCTGTTCAAGCACTGCATAAATTATTTTTATTGTGTAAGTTTCAGCAACTTCATAAGGGATTTCATACTTGTTCATTAATTTCATAAGAGAACTATACAGTCTATGTTTCAATTCATATCCTTCTTCAGATTTTAATTCCTCTGCTATCTGAGTTAAATTTTCTCTTGACAATACAAGTTCTAAATCCTCGAAAAACGAATTCTCTTCCTGTTCATTTTTAATAAAGAATTCTCCTGTACCAACAATTAATTTCTTCCATGCCTGTGATTCTCTAAATTTTTTTACTGCACTCTCTCCAACTGAAGTCAGAACATTCTGCACCTCGGTAGAACCAAGGGATACAATAGCATCTAGTAATAGTTCAATCATATTTAAATCACTCCTTAATCGACAGCAAAAAACTATGCCACCACTCTATACATCGTGTACACATACTCATAAGAAAATCCAAAAAATAGTTTCTATTATTTTTTCTCTTTATCTATTTACTTCTATTTTCGGCAAATTATTTAAACTTACCGTCTCCAATGTCTGCAACTGCTGTACTGCTAACTGTCTTAATAATTCCATTCGTTCTTTTTGACTTTTCCCCTGATTAATTAGAACCGCATTATAACTTTCCAGATTCGCAAGTACCAGTAATTGATTCAGCGTTGCCACATCCCGCATATTTCCCTTCAGCGTTGGATTTTCATCTTTCCATTGCTTCGCCGTCTTGCCAAATAAAACAACATTCAACATATCGGCTTCATTAGCATAGGTATACGCCACCTGTGCAGGCGTTAATTCTGGCGGAATCAGATTTTCTTTAATCGCATCTGTATGTATCCTATAATTCAACTTAGAAATTTCTCTATTCAAATTCCAATTCAAAGATAGTCGACTATTTTCGTCTGTTTTTAAACGTCTATAGTCTTTCATAATATATAACTGGAACTCAGGAGAAATCCAAGTTGCAAAAGACATAGCAATATCACTATGAGCATATGTTCCTCCGTAGCGTCCTGCTTTTGAAACGATGCCAATAGCATCTGTCGCTTCTATCCATTTCTTCGGTGACATTGTAAAAGCATTTGCTCCAGCCTGCTTTTTAAACCCCTCGAATTCGAGGGGTTTAAAATCTGGGTTGTGCAGTCTTTCCCAAAGTCCTAAAAATTCTATTACATCCCGATTTCTCATCCAGTTTTGAATAACCGCCGTGGGGTCATCGCTTTTATATCGGGCAATATCCGTTAGTGAAATAAATTCATTCTCAAAATCCTGCGTATAAATTCCAATATCAATTCCAGCTGCATGAATTGTATCTTTAATTATTTTTCCCATTAATCCTCCCATAAACAAACCATAACATTCTGCAACACCAGATCCTTTTCCCTTTAAGAAAAGTCTGCCAAGTAATTATTTTCATCTTCCCACATTTTCCGATATGCTTCAATATAATCCTTAATACAATCAGGACATAAATACAAATATCTTCTACACATCTTTTTATACAATCCCAGCCTTTTTTCATCACATGCAAAATCCCTCAAATAATCTAGAAAATGAGATAATTCATCTTCTAACACGGTTCTGCTACACACATCTTCAACTAATGGCAGATAAACCTCATAGGCTTTCTGATGTAAGTGGACTATCTACTCTGCAATCTGATAAATATCTTCATCCATTAGATTACCTCAAAATACTTAAGAGCATCCGTTATCGCATCCACCTTTTCTTTCGGCGGATGTTTTCTCGGCTGCTTCAATTCCTCTGTCACATTAGGCGCATCATACATTGTTAATCCCAATAACCTCTTTACCTCCGCAATATAAGCGGTATGTACCTTAAATCCATATTTCTTCTGCACATACTCCTGTACCATTTTATATGTGATTTTCGGTTTCGGTTGATATTTCTTTGCACGCTCCGCTATTGCATCCAAAGACACTTTACCTTCGCCTTCGCCAAATTCTACTTTAACATTAATAATACTATCTGGTGATTTGTGGGACAAGAGCACGACACTTTCGATATGCGGTGAAAGTTTCTTCTTATACTAAATAGCGAAACCGTCACCTTTTGCGAAAAGGTTCATCCTCCACTTAGGGGATAGGATAGCTTGCGCCCCGATTATGACATATAAATCAAACAAGATTATTAAGTAAATTATTTACATAAAGAATATTTCTTATCGTGTCTGCATCATTTCTTACTAATAATCCTGTATGTGCACTATTTCTACGCAATTGATTTACAGCTCGTAAATCTGACAAATATAAGGTATAAGGATGTATATTATTTGTCGAAATCACACCGATTATCTGTCCTAACATGTGCATACTGCTAGGTATTTGACTTCCCAACAGTACCCTTAATTGCTTTTCAACAACCTTACAATATTCCACTATTATAGGTGCAAAATCGATAATGCTCATTTTATGTATTTCATAAAGAGTTTCTGCTGTAATTAAAAATTCCTTTGCATCTGCATCAAGATGTGTATATGTTGAATTAACCCAATTCCGGCTGTTTTGATATATGATACTATCTTTATTTACCGCCTGGACCATTTGATTGAGAACCTCGTCCATTTTTTCTAAATATTTATCCCAATCATCGTTTTCATCCAGATTTAATTGTCCAGAATTATTCTGAAGCTGTATCAATTGAAGCGCCCACTGGCGAACAGAACGTTTCTGCTCTACAGCTTTTTTACTGTTTTGACTAAGTTGTTCCTTAATTTCTATATAACGCTGATTTGCACTTTCTATCTCTGGTAAGGTTTGTTCCCATATTTCCCACTCACTTTTTTGAGGCATTCTTTCTTTCGCAATTAATAAATATGCTTTTGCTTGCTCATACTCTCTCAAAAAACTATATGCTGAAATAATTCCTTTTAAAGCTTCAAACATTATCATGCCAAGACTATTGTTAGATGCTATTGAATACAATTGCTTTCCATTTATATCTTTAAACTGATAAACATTCTCATCCACACTAATATGTTCAAGGCATTTTTGATACATAAAAACTGCATTCTCGTATTGCTTCATTTTCTTATAAATATCAGCAACAACTAATAACGTTGTATCATCCTCTACAATAAAAAGCGCTTTTTTTCCCCATTCCAATGCATCTTCTAATTTCCCTTGCCGTTTCAACAGTTCTGCATAATTTGAAAAATTTTGATTACATGGATGTTCCTCAATCAAATCACACATAACTTTTTCAGCCTCTTTAAATTGTTCGTTCTCCAACAAAGCAATAAAATAATTTCCAGTAATATCTTTTTTCAATTCTTCATCTTCTGCTAATTCTATTGCTTTCTCAAAAAATCCAACTGCAATATCCTTCCTATTAATTTCTGGTGTTAAACATACCCAGCCTAAACTATTATAAGTCACCGAATTTGGATATTCCTCAACACTTCTTTTGCCAAGTTCATACGCTTTAAGTGCATCATTACCAACCCCTAAATAATATGAAATAGCAACTGCACATAAACCTGCATTCATACCAAATTTCTCAAATAATGTATTGGTTATTTCATCTAATCCTTTTTTATTTTCTTCTCTATACTCTTCTCTGTTAGCCCATTCTATTGCATTTTGATATTCTTCTACAATCTGTACACTCATAGGACTATATATATTAGTATCTTCATATTGCGCTAATGCTTTGTTCGCATCTCCGTATTGTTTTAAATCCAAACAAATACCATACAGCATTCTCAATGCCACTTGATTATTATGTTTCAACTCAAGCGCACGTGAGCAAAAATCTTTAGCTTCCTCTAAATCTAACTGATTATGATTTAATAAATATAATACCCTTTTAGCGAGTGCCATATTTACATATGTTCCTGTGACACATATACTATTTTGTTGCTGTTCGATTATCCTTTTTCCTATATCTAATATTTTGTAACACTTATTCGCCTCATTTAGTCCTTTGGTCAATTCAAATTGCTCTAAATACAATACTTGTATTTCTTCCTCTGACATCTTATTGATACAACACAATTTATATTTTTTCCCACTTCCACATGGACATGGATCATTTCTTCCAATTTTCTTCCCCATACATTCTCTTCTTTCATCTAAAACATTATTTTAAGGAACAATAAGCATTCTTCTACTTATTTCTATATACACTGTTCTAACCGCTCACTTTCATATGGCAACAAATATTTTTTTATATTGCTGCGATTTTTCTTAATAAAGTCAATGACTTCATCCTCTGACAGATTAGACGGAATTACATTCTCCAATCTTCTTACAGCGTTACTTGGTATCCCAAATTCGACCAGAATCGATAAATTCTCACGTATAAAATCATTTTCCAATTGTTGTACGAAAAAGCTATAAGACCCTGGTTTAATGTTTCTCTTTTCACATATCAGACGTTGGATACTATCTACAACTCTAAACGCCTTCGGCACAGTAAATTGAAACCAATGTCTGTAGATATGAAATGCTGTTTCTACAGCTTCATCATAATATCTTGCTTTTCTCTCATCTGTCAAAGTCTTTACAGTCGCAATTTTACTATTATAAATATCATTAACAATATCAATAATATTCTTTTTCGTTCTGTACATATTCAAATATCTTGCAAGCTGCTTTACTGAAAACACGCCCCTTTTGCTATCAAAGTTAAATAGATTATTTTCTGCCAGTTCTAAAACATAGTACATTTGATCCCATGTAGGTAATTGGCTCCACTGAATATTTTGTAATACACTTTTTGATTTCAAGTCACTAATTAATTTGTTATAAATCCTGATTTGTCCATTTACAGAAACGCCATTTTGTTTAATAATACTTAATAAATCAGCGGGAAGCGCATTAATCTGATCATAACGATTTCTGACCTCTTGCTTTACATCATTCTTTTTTATGTTAATAAGTATTTCATTTGTCAATATTTCTGGATCTTGTTCATAAAATGGGATATCTATTACAATAGACTTCTGCACCGGAACGTGACAAAAATTAAATATTCTTCCCACATAATGTTCCATCATCCTTCCAGAACGACCCTTAATATTACTGTAGTCAAAAAAATCTATTTCATTTCCTCCCTTTTTTTCATCGAACAAAATTACATTTTTAGCACTAGTATTGACACCTTCAATTATCGTAGAGGTACAAAAAATACAGTTTAACCGTCCCTCATTAAAATACTTAATAATTGAAGCTCCTATATGCTTTTGTAAAGAGCCATCATGAATTGCCACACCGTATTGTAATTCCTTAGCTAAACTCCATTCCGGCGAGACATTTTTATTAATCCATTCTATTAATGGAAGTTGATTATTCTTTTCTCGTCCTATTCTTTGCAAATATTCTAAATATACTTTGGCCATACGCCTTGCTCGTGCAGGAGTTGAACAATAAATAAGCGTTTGTTCATTTCGCAACTCATCTAACAGTTCACACAAAATTGTGATTTTTTCCTTATCAATCTGTTTATCGCTGTTACTCCAGTTAATTAAATTACTCTTATCTATTACATTACAATCTACTAAAGAAAAATCTGACTTATAAAATATTGCATCATATTTTTCTGCAAATCCATCTGTTATTCCATCAATATTGGGGCCTAAGAAGTAAAATCTGGGATGAAATTTATTTACCACCTTCAAAAACGCATTGTTTAAGGTATCTGCCCGGTCATCCTTTCTTCTGAGGCTCAATTTGTAGAATTCATCTATAATAAGAAAATCTATTTGAGGTAGAGGCTCATACTCCATTACCCTTTCCGCTGTTAACAGAAAAAGATTTCTCTTGTCTTCAGAATATGGCTGCGAAGTTCTCACTATAATTTTGTAATCATCGGCATATTTCTTCAATTTTAATCGAGTTTCATCTAACAATGCTAATGTTGGCTGTATGATAACTATGTTTTTATATTTTTTTGAAGCTACGATTTCTTCTATAAGCAAACTTTTTCCAAAGCTTGTTGGCGCACTAGCAATTATATTTTTCCCTGACAAAAGATAATTAGAAATTTTCTTTTGCTCTTTATGTAGATATGTATTCTTTAAAAAATCTGACTGAAAATAACTCATTCGCACATCGTCTGCAAAAGACATAATTTTCAAATCAGAACTATTTTTTTGAATATACGGATAAAATCCTAACGTTTCAATCAAATCCGCCCACACTACATATAAATTTTTATCAATTTTTCCCCAATTATTCAGAACATGTATTACTATCTTTCTCGCGGATAATTCTGCTTCCGCTGAATGTTGTGACAACAATTGTGTGCAATATGAAACAATTTTAAAACTCTGTTCAAAAGAGATTCTTTCTGCATTTTCAATTTCTAATATGATTTCGGTTGTCTTGTCCATATTTCACCTCAAATATTCTGCATATGCCAAAGACGTTTATGCAAATTAATGACTAATTCATTTTTGTCATTTACAGGAAATAGCATAAGTATAATATTAACTCTGTCTTTTAGTGGCATTTTGTTCTGTTTATCAAAATACTCTTTTAACTCTCTGACATTTAATTCGTGGTAGGCTATTGCATTAGGATCATTCATATCAGAAAACTTTTTGTAAATGTCATGTGTATAAGTACAAAGCATTGGTATGTTTATAATATTAAGTTTGTCGCTTAGCTTTGTACAATTCGTTATTGTATCAATCCATTCCTCTCTGCCAGGTATAGAATTATTATCCAGATTCTTTTTAATTATCACAAACTGGTCATTTAAATAGTCTGTATTAATATGTTCATTCAAATCTTTCACTAATGCTTTTATCCCCTCTTTACTATCATCATAAAGCTTACTTTCACCAAGCCATAAAATTTTTTCATTCGTGGAAACATGTACCGCATCAAATCCATGTGCAGGCACACTCGCACTATCTTTGAAATAAACTTTAGAAATTAGTGGTATTGTATGCTTAAATTCCCTTAATATCAAATGCAACAACAACTCACCAAATTCTCCCCTTTTTGCTGTACTGGATCTTTTTAATTCGTTATATGCATTAATATCTTTATCTACACACCACTGTTTCATTAATTGAAAATCTTTGATTTTATAAATGCAATGAGCCGCTTCTCTTAACTTTTCAACAATGTCATTTTGAGGAATATTTGGATCTTCATATTGTGCAAAAACATATTCTGGAATTGTATTGCATATGGCTTTAGTAAAATCATCCAAGCAATATTTGGGATTTCCTTCGTCATCAATATCCATATCAACTAAAAAGGTATTCAAATCATCTTCGTTAACTTTCAGTAATATTACATTCTTTTTATCGAAAATTCTGTTAGCCATATTAAGCAGTACCTCCACAAAACCAAATAAAGTACATAACAACTTGTTCTTTTCATCGATATCTCTACACGCTATTATAATATTTTACCATAAAACTCCACCTTTTACTATCTGCAAAAGAGCAAGAAAAAAAGCCGTTACTGTCAAGTAATCGTTGGCAACTTTCTTTTTGATTTATCTTTTTGTTGAAA